>JAYTMF010000157.1:0-4083 GCA_043728755.1 Flavobacteriales bacterium | reverse complement strand
AACCTTGCAAACCATATCTACTTTGGCTCCTTGTGATCGCTCAAAGCTGAGCAGCTTTCCTTCAAGATCATAGTGAAAAGTGGTGAGACGATCCTTTGTTTCAATTTCCGAAATCTTTCCGAAAAAATTATATCCATACAGCGTTGCTTGTTTACCGGTAGGCCCTACTGTTTCTCGTTTCATCAAGCGACCTTTTTTGTCGAAAATGAAAGTTTCTTCCTTCAATGAATATTGCTGCTTGTCTTCTGTTTCCTTACGACATTCGTCGAATACCAGAAATCTCCTTGCCGCATCGCGATGACTATACGTCTTGATGGTGATTGTCTTAATTTCTCCATCAAGTCCCCAGTTTTCGAGATAGTAGAAATCATTGGAAGGAACAATTGAAGCATGCTGTGGCGAAATCTGACCTAGACTGCGCAAAGTCAGAAGAATTAGAATTCCTAGAGTTGTTGTTCTAAGCATATACTTGGTCGGAAACCGAAGATAAATATTCCGATAAAAATAATCCAAGTACACGTTGCAACAAAAAGAAAACCCGATTGCATCTATCATCCATGCATCCGGGTTTTCCGTTTCCTATTCAGAGACCGTTTTATTTTTTGTGGTGTTTTCTGCCCTTCTTGCCGTGTGGATGATTGAGTTGAAGTAATTGCTGTTGCTTCTGCAATTCAATTTGCTCCAGATTATTTTTGAATTGTTCCTCGGTGATCATTGTATGAAAAACCTGAAGACTGTATGAGATCTGAATGCTCGGCTCTTCTGTGTCGGCATTGATCACTTTGTCAAATTGGTTGTACGGTATGCGATCATAAAATATTGTTTTGTTCTTCTCCGCTGTCTGTACCAGAAACTGCTGATTCATTGAATCATATTTATCCCTGCCATCAAGATTCACCGTGTTGTTGTGTCCGAGCATGGTAATGTTGTTCGTTCTTGCCGTTTGCGCATATGCAACTGCTTGGTAAGAACTACCACCGTTGAAGGCAGTGTAGGATTTATAGCGTTCGATTGGATATACAGTATTAAATCCATCCGACATCGAATAAATATCGAGATGTAGTTTTAGTGCAGAATAGGTATCCTGCTTGGTTTGAATCACACTCAACGCGGCTTGTCGTAATTCTTCATAATAGGATTGTATGCCGTCAATATTATAATCCACTTTCACCAGATCATACACTTCCGCGAAGGCCATCTCGGAAATGATCGCGTCCAATAGTCGATGATGCTTGAAGAGAATGTGAATGTTCTTCTTCATTTCAAAACCAACGGGTACCTCAGTAGATCGCTTTGAAAATTTCTTCTCTTCTAGTTTGTATGCATATGTCGGAACCATTGCCACGGCATCCACGTGAATGTCTGTAGGTGCGATTCCCATTTTGCCCAGTGCGAACGTCACTTGATCGATGCGCAAATTCATTAAAGAGTCCACTTCGAACACATTTGTCCCTGTTTGCGTAATTGCGAAAATCGCAGTGAAGCTTGTTGGCGTCACATTCATCATTACTTCTGCTTTGAGTGCAATGTTGTTGCCTGAAGGTGAATTCAGCGCAATAGTCACGCGGTCGGCATTCACGCCATGTCCATTCGTGTATAGATAATTTCCGGCAGCTTGTGAAAGGACTTCACTTGAAAAGAGCGCTATCAATACAGCCAGAGTCGTAAGTACTTTTAATTTTTTCATCGTTTCGAAATTTTAGTTGATTTGAAGTGTCGGTACATACGAGCAACGCATGCGTTGAATAAGATTGAAAATAAAATGTCATCGATGAAGTATCGCGCAGATTTTTTGGAGATGAAATCATATGCAGTGCAGCAGAATGAATTGATTATTTTCAACTCATTTTGCTGCTCATCTGTGAGAGATAAAAAAATAACTCCGACTCTAGAATAACGTCAAAGGCTCATTCAACTCAGGATAGTTATACGGTTCGCAGGCCGCCGCTGTATTTCCTGCCGCGGCTTTTCCACGCAAGGGTCGCACCGTGTGTGCTTTCATGTCGTCTTCAGAAGTGGGCTTGATGAGTGAAATCAATACTTCCTCAGATGCTTTTGGATCCAACCATGTGAGTAAATCTTCACCTTCTATAATGAGTGGCATTCTCGGCTCATTCAGTTCGGGATTGTTGTGAATAGTTGCCATCAATGGATTGCCCTTGGATGTCACAATGGAAAACGTTTTCTTCTTTTGACCTGTCAAGGGATTTTTCCATTCCTCCCAGATACATGCCAACAACCTCAGACTTTCATCAGACCAATAAATGAAATACGGATATTTTTTTCCTTTGAAATGCTGATATTCGAAAAAACCGGTGACAGGTATCAGACATCTTCTGCTCTTCGCGGATTGACTAAAAGATTTCTTTTCAAAGATGCTCTCACCTCTTGCGTTCAAAGTCATATTGCGCATCTTCAAAGCTTCCTCGATATTCTTCGTCCATGACGGAACGAGACCCCAACTCATCCTCTCAACTCGCAATTCCTCCTCGCGATAAATGCAATACAAATCGGGATGATCAAATCCACTTAGCAGAAATAAAGGCTCACCAGACATCTGTCTTCTGAATATCTGCAAGGCCTTCTCAATTTCTTCAGGCGTTTGCTGGTTCCGCAATCCTTGCTTGCGGATTCGCTCTTCGAGTTGTTGAATGGTATAACACATAAGCAAAAAAAATCACCGGTAAATGTAGGAATGATCAAGTCAGGTCATTCACACATCTACCGGTGAAAATTCATTTTATACCAATGTGATTTCTAAAACATGCCAATCTTGAGAAATCATACAATGGTATATGCCGATGGATACAAATGTTTAATTCAATCTAGCGAAGAAAAGATTGGACTATTACACTTGTCCAATCGGTATTAATCGATCTATTACCTAACGATAAATCGCGTGTGTTGACTCACATCGCCATTTCTGAAAATCACGATATAAGTTCCGGTTGAAAGATCTGAAACGTTCAAGTCTTTCACATTCATGCCAGAAGTCAACGTTACTCCTTCCGAACTGATCAAAGCTCCAAATGAATTGATAAGCATGATTTCACCCGCTTGATCAGTAGTAGATTCAATGCCGATATATCCGTTTTCATTCATCGGATTTGGCCAAACCGAAACATTCAAATCGCTAAATTCAAATTCTTTTCTGGCAGCAATAACTTCGTCATGTGTCTCAGCCATTTGCGCGGGAGCAATCCAACCAAGCGTGTTGAAGTCGATGGCATTCACCCAGTCAGGATGATCGACAAAAGGATTTCTGTTTTGTTGTAAACTCTGCACATAGTCATTCCTTGAAATTTCATAGCTGTCAGGTAGATCCTGAAAATGCCATTGTAACAAAAGATTCAAGTCTTGCGCACCCTCTAACAAAGCAGGAAGCTTCACGTTGTTCAGATAGTTGAAAGTCCAATCATATCCATTTATGCCGTCATAACGAAGCGCCATATAGAGCAAAGATCTTGCTGCATCTCCCTTGTGAGTATTGCGTGGCTCATACACTTTCACTCCATTCGCATCAGTGCCATAAGTACCTTCGAGGTAACTGCTGATCACATTCACCACTTTTCCGAGTGGATGGTTGCTTCTTACTCCATTCGCACTGTTCTGATTAACAGGAAACAAATGGTGCTGATCGCAATATTCATTCGTTCCTGAAGTGGCATTTGATGGCGTCCATGATACGCACCATGTATGCTCACGACTAAAAGGTGAAACGGTGTACCATACGAATGGTGGCGTGTAGTTGTAAACTTGACCTGAGTATGCGCAAGTTGCTGTCTTTTGACCACCGGGTGCATCCGTGAACGCATAATGTGTCATCATCGTTTCATCGTACTGATCGTATGTGATCTTCGTATATGGAGCACGTACGCGGTTCTCCAAATCTGTTACAAAAGTTGAATTGGTAGTTGAGATCGTTCCATAATAAGTACCCACTTCTGTAGCGTTGCTCAATACACTTCCCGACAAAGGGGCAACTTGACGATAGTTGGTGTTTACTCCTGTTCCATTGTAACTGTATATTTTAAATCCATAAGAAGTATTCGCCCTTACCGATTCCTGAAGCAATGCCGTGGC
>JAYTMF010000156.1:0-1436 GCA_043728755.1 Flavobacteriales bacterium | reverse complement strand
TATAGCCAATCCACAGCAAAAAGCCTCTCCACGAAAATCACGGATGTCACAGTATTCATGTCTGGTGCGCAGATCACAGAAAATGGCTCGGTTCAACTTAAAGAAGGCGAAAATCAGATCAAGATCACCGACCTCACATTGAATCTTGACCCGAATTCAATCACCGTTGAAGGCAGCAACGCCTACACGATACTTTCCGTAAAGCATCAGGTGAATTATCTCCAGGACATCAGTACCAATCCCAAACTGAAAGCACTTCAGGATAGTCTTGACAACGCTCATTTCAGACAAAAAGAAATTGCCGGATTGCAAGATGTTGTCAGTCAAGAGAAAGCATTCATGGAGTACAATCGCACCATCAAAGGCACGGGAGTACTTGTTCCAGAGGATCTGAAAGACATGGCAGATTTTTACCGTGCGCGTTATACCGAACTATCTTATCGCTGGATTGAACTAGGTGAACAGGAGCGATTAAACAATCAGGAAGTCACGCGACTTCAGAACGCACTCAACAATATGAATGTCAGAAAAGGAAGCAATCCGAGTGAAATTCTGATCACACTCATCGCATCCAAAAGCGCAACAGTTCCAATCAAAGTTTCTTATCTCGCACGCACTGCAGGTTGGTATCCGGTGTATGATCTGCGTGCCGAGGACGTGAATTCACCCATCGACTTCGCATACCGCGCAAAAGTTTTTCAGAGTACCGGCAAGGACTGGGAAGATGTCAAGTTGACGATCTCCACCGGAAACCCAACGGTTGGCGGGCAAATCCCGGTGTTGAATCCGTGGTACGTAAGTATTTACGAACCCGTTAATTACGGTTACAAAATGGAATCAACTTCCGATGATACCAGAAGCGCTACACCATCCGTGGCTTATGACAAAAACAGTGAAAGCTTGGGTGAAAATCCTTATACTGGGGCCACCTATACCACTATTTCAAAGAACACTGTAAATACTGAATTCAAAATCAGTATACCATACAGCATACCGAGTGACAACCAGCAATATGATGTAACGATGCAGTCGGAAACGCTCAAAGCGGAATACGCGTATATAACCATTCCGAAACTCGACAGTGATGCATTCCTGAGAGCACAAATCACAGATTGGGCGCAGTACTCATTGCTTCCTGGTGAAAGCAACATTTACTTCAAAGGAACTTTTGTCGGAAAAGGATTTATCGATCCTGCATTGGCAAATGATACGCTTAACCTTTCGTTGGGAAGAGATCGCTCAATCAACGTGAAGCGCGATCAGATCAAAGACTATTGCAAAACAAGTTTGCTTGGAGGAAAACAGAAGACAACCAAAGCCTATGAAATTACCGTGCAGAACAATAAAAAACAAAGTGTTGTGCTCATCATTGAAGATCAACTTCCCATTTCACAAAGTGGCGACATAGAAGTTGAAACCGAAGAACTCAGCGGAGG
>JAYTMF010000155.1:0-23521 GCA_043728755.1 Flavobacteriales bacterium | reverse complement strand
GCAGATTGTTCTTCACACGGTGATGAACTTCCTTAAGTAACAATTCGCGCTGCTCTACCATTTCTTGCAGTTGTATTGTTCGCTTCTTAACTGTGTTCTCAAGCATTCTTACGGTTCGGCGTTTATCCATTCTCAAAAACCAATGGCGACCACTGAAGAACATAAGGATGAGTATCACAAAAATCACCGCTGTCGTAATTGCCCCGCGCATACCATGAAAAAAGTTCGCGCGAATTTGCAATTGATTCTTGTATACGTTCACCATTTCATGCTCGGCATTTTTCTCAGCAACAATCAGATTATAATTTCCCTCAGGAAACATGCCCGATCTTATTAATCCGTTTCCAAAAGGATACCATATCAAATCATAACCCTCGATCTTGTAGTACAATTTTCTTTGAAGAATGGAATCGGCATTCAACCGGAGGATGAAATAGAGATCACCACGCCTGACCACCATATTGTGATGTGTGAGGACAAATTCGGTTTCGTCGAACTCCTTTTTAGACTTCACGTCATACCGGTGAAACGACTTCAACTCGCAACTCCGCTTTGTGTGATCTACATCAGCTAATGAATCCTGTGCACTCATTCCGAATGCAACGCCGATCAAAAATAACAGGAGAACGCAACGCTGAATAATCAAGCCGGAACGATGAATCGATCCTCGATTTTTGACTGAAAAAAAGTCGTGGTGCATATAGGAATGGTGCATTAAGAATAGCTACGCAAAATACTAATACCGATTGGACAAGTGTAATAGTCCAATCTTTACTTTGCCAGATTGAACAAAACACATGTATCCATCGGCATGTACCACTGTATGATTTCTCAAACATTGGACTGTTTTAGAAATCACATTGGTAAAAATTGATGTTGCATAGCCTTCGCTATGGAACTGAGATTTGACGAAGAATTCGGCAAAATGATCATCGAAATAAATGATTAGAGAATAGCAAGATTCAGATGAGGTCGATTTATGAAAGAGGTTTTTAGAAGTGCCTTACAGTTTAGTACGGTGAATGGATTCGGCTATTGCCTTCACCAATTCAGCTGAAACGAAAGGTTTGTCATCATTATCATCCAATGCATTTGCCGTGTATCCTTCAGGTTTAGCCAGCTCAATTTTGACATTGAATGGATCACCCAAACCATCGCGATCATTATCGTGATACCAGAATTTAGCGGTAGGTAATTGTCCAGTTGAATTCTTTGAAAGGTGACTTTCAACCAATCCATTGAAACTTTTACGCATTCCGAATATTCGTAAATCTGCAAAACTTACAAGTGGTTCCTTCAGCGAAACTTCATTGGATTCGATTAGCTCATTGCAATACAAAGGTGGCTTGCTGCATGCACAAAGGTTGCCGTTTTCAAAGCCATCGATCATCCATACCTGCGTGCATTGTGCGTTGATGGTTAATGACAACAACGCAATGATCAGGGCGATCAACCCCACGATCCGGGTGTTTGTAGTTGCTTTCATTTTCTTCGTTTTTAGCGCCTCCACTAACGTCCACTCTTGGCCCCTCTCTTCGAAGACCGAAGAGAGGGATAAGAGGGATTTGGTTAAAGGTTAGTGGTAGCTTTTGGTTAAAGTCCAATGCTCAATTTGTTCGGGTTTAGTATCCCTTTCTTTTCTCCATACAAATTTTGCAACTATTCTTTGGTCAAATCAAATAAATGGGATGAACAACGGTCTATTGTAATTGAGTGCAACCTGTGCCTGTGTTCAACCACAAAAAAGCCTTCGAATTGTCAGTAATACCGATTGGACAAGTGTATGATTTCTCAAACATTGGCCTGTTTTATAAATCACATTGGTATAATTTGCACAATGAGTCATCGTGTACACCTATCCAAAGACAAAAAACTACAGTTGATCTTCAAGGATCAAGAAGCGTTTTTGCTGGAAAAAAAGAAAAACATTCACCTTCATTTGTGTGCTTCCATCATCAGTCAACAACTCAGCACCAAGGTGGCGGCAGTCATCTACGCGCGTTTTCTCGAACTTTTCAAAACGAAAGTGCCTTCCCCTCAATTGATACTGGCTTTACCATTCGATGATCTACGCGCCATTGGGTTGAGCAATTCGAAAACACATTACATCAGAAATGTGTGCGGATTTTTTATCGACGAAGGGCTCACAGACAAAGCTTTACACAAGATGACCAATGAAGAGATATTGGATAAATTATTACAGATAAAAGGTGTAGGGAAATGGACCGTTGAAATGCTGATGATGTTCACACTTGGATTCGAAGATGTTTTCGCTGTAGATGACCTTGGAATACAAAAAGCGATGGTCCAACTTTATGATCTAGATTTTTCCAATAAGAAAAAAATGAAAGAACAAATGTTGAAGATCAGCAGCCAATGGTCACCTTATCGTACTTACGCTTGTGTCTACCTCTGGGGTTGGAAAGACAAAAAATAGGGCGTTGCGCCAATTGGGATCAAGATGTCATAGCATTTCCTTCTCAACCTGCATTCATCAATGCATGCGCATCCGTGGAGAAAACGCAGCATAAAGACGGTGAGTGCTGAACATTGCGTATTGGAAAAATAACTCAATAAAAGATCGGCGGAAATGGCTTCATCATTTGTAAAAAATTTCTATCTTAGCTCTGCTATTTCCGAATCATAAAACCGAAACCATTCACTCATCAAGTCTTAAGCGGTGAGCGATCGATAACAAATTTTACTAAATCAAAAATTACCGAAATGAAAACGACAATACTCTTCACACTGATTGTGTTTGCACAATTGGCATTGAATGCACAATGGACGAATGATCCGGATAACCCCATGGTAGTTTCCAATGAGACATGCTGGCAAAATCACGTGACAACTCTTGCCGATGGCAATAGTGGAATCTACGTCTTTTGGCTTGATTCACGAACCGGATGCGACGGTACAAATTCAAATGACGTTTATGGACAGCATTACAATCAAGACGGGATGACTGTCTGGGAAGAAGGAGGAAGAGAAATATTGAATTACCCGACGTCTATTAATGTATTTACCGTTGTGAGAAATCCAACCAATGGCGACTTAATCATTGGAAGTTCCACCAGCCAATCCGAATCACCCGACTCGCTTCGCTTTCGGAAAATCAACACCGAAGGATTACCTATATGGCAGCAAGACTTGCTCGCAATGACATCAGCCGGATGTCAAGGCACATATATTTTGTACATCACGAATTTATCTCTCCTATTTGATGGTTCCGACTATGCAGCAGTAGCAACGACAACTTATTGTGGCGGAAGCAATGGGAACCGCATCGTAAGATTTACTGCAAATGGCGATTTGATTGGGCCTTACGACGGGGAGCCCGAAGGCAATCAAAATTACCTTGGTAGCCCCGGACTAGCTCGCACTTATGATTCATCGCAAGACATCTATTTGTTTTATTCAAATGGAAACGGAGCTGGCGCACATGGAAGTTGTTTGCGCTTGAATGCCGTTGGTGATACAATTTGGGGACCTTTGGATGTATTAGAAGGAACCAACGGTTTGAATTATCAATTTGAATGCATGAGCGATGAAAATGGGATCGCTATCGTATTTGTTTCGAATGGTGCAAATGGCACACAGGACTTATTTATAAGGAAACTGAGTTCAAATGGCACATGGGCATGGAATGGCAATATCGTAAGTGTGTGCGGTGCAGAAGGTGCGCAAAGCAAGTTTCATCTCACGCAAGACGATACATACTACTATGTGTGTTGGTCTGATGGAAGACCGGGTATCATTGGATATGCAGCAATTTATGCGCAAAGGATAGATAAGTCAACCGGCGCAATTGAATGGACGTATGACGGCGTCGAGGTTTTCAACCAAAACACATATATCCCTTACCCCGCGTGTGTTGTAGTGGAGGATGGCAGTTTGTACGTAACCAATGAATCAACCGTCGTCGGCTTCAATGCCATGAAATTAAATCCCGATGGTACTCTGGCGTGGACTGATCCTACGGTAATCGCAAATGCGCAACTAAATCCATTCTATGACGACTATGAAATGATACTTACCGGTGCCAATATTGTCGTTGCGTGGGCGAAAAGCAATCCCGCTGGCGGCGCCGACAACATTTACATTGCACGTGTCTCGCCAAATACTACAACAACCTATATCACAGAAAATGCAGAGGCTTGTGACAGCTATATCGCCTATGGTCAAACATTTGATCAAAGTGGCGTGTATGAAATCACATTACCCGGTGACACTGTTGTCACATTGACCCTCAATATTGTCAATGCTGACCTCACATTCACGGTCAACGGCAATATTCTGACAGCAACAGGTGTCGGGCAATCGTTTCAATGGTTTGATTGCGGCAATGACATAACCGTTGGAAATGGCGCAACGTTCACGGCGTCGGAAACAGGCGACTACGCTCTGGTGGTCATCTCTCCATGTACAGGAATTTCGGAGTGCGTGCATGTCATTGTCGCCCACGTGGAATCGGAATCTGCAAATCAAAAAATTAATTTATTTCCCAATCCCGGATCCGGCACTTTTACACTGAGCAATTCAATACCCTTCAAAAACGTTCAGCTATCGATTTATAATTCCAACGGCACATTGGTAAAAAAGTTAACGCCACTCAATGGCTCAATCATAGTGTGCGACAACGCAGATCTGTCTTCCGGCATTTATCAGATTGTGATTCATCAGGAGGAAGAAAGTCAATGCATCACATGGATGAACCAACGCTAAATATTGCACGGCAAAATGTTCAGCGAAGTATCCAATCTGTAAAAATGCTGTGCGCCTTTGAATAGCTACAATTGAAATTTTCCGAAGAGTCGGCATTCTCACTGAAACATTTCCACTCATAAAAGGCTGCCCTCTACGGGCGGCTTTTTCTTTGAAACGCAGGAAGTAAGTGGTACAAGCGAAGCAACGGTGAAAGAAAATTATCCATTCTAAATAGTGGCCGTTAGAGTAATGCCTTGTATGATAATAGCATGGGCGCAAATCGCAAATACTTCTTGCTGAGCGCCAATCAAAAATCAACAATTCAACAAATAAAAAAAGCTGCCCTCAGGACAGCTTCTTTATATAAAAAACGAAATGCTCTTAGTTGTACCTACCAATCTCACGCAAATGCACCACGTGTGAACGTACGGCTTGTAGAACAGTCTTGTGCTCGTTGTATTGAATACCAAATTGCGCACACGTGTCTTTAACGATCTTGCTCAGTTCAGGGTAGTGAACGTGAGAGATTCTAGGGAAGAGGTGATGCTCTACCTGATGATTCAATCCACCGGTAAACCAATGCACGAAACTGCTTCCTGTGGCAAAGTTGCTGGTGGTGTTGATCTGGTGAACAGCCCACTCCACATCTACTTTACCGTCTGTGGATTTAACATCTACAAAATCCGCTTCCTCTACAACGTGTGCCAATTGGAACACAATTGCTATCACAGTTCCGCAAGCACAAGTGAGAATAAAGAAACCAGCTATGGTTGGAATCACACCCACCATCATCATCGGTAATACGATAAATGTAAAGAAGTATGTCAACTTAGTGGCCCAAAAACTCACGTGATCCCAGAAGCCAAATTTTTTGATTTTGATATCACCTACTTTTCCGGTGAAATATTTCAAAAAGTCGAAATAAAACACCCAAAAAATATAGTTCAATGCATAGAAAATGAATGCATAGAAGTGCTGAAAACGGTGAATCCAGAGACGCTTTTGATTTAAGCTGATTCGCATTACAGGTTGAATATCGATATCGTCATCAAGCCCATCTATATTGGTAAAACTGTGGTGGATCATGTTGTGCTTGGTCTTCCACAGATGCACATCACCACCCATTACATTCAATGAATAGCCCATTACGTTATTTATCCACTTATGTTGGGAAAAACTGCCATGAGCACTATCGTGCATGACATTGAATCCGATTCCGGCAAGTGTTAGACCCAAGGCTACACAAAGCCCGATACTAGCCAACGTGCCCGGTGTAAAGAAAACCAACCACACATAAAGTCCTACCAATGAAGTGAGTAGAATACCCGTCTTCAAATAAATTTTCCAGTTACCCCAGCGATTGAGGTTATTATTTTCGAAGTATGCGTCAACGCGCGCCTTCAGTTCATCAAAAAAGGGATGTTCCTTGGTATTGAAAGTTGCAAATGCCATGTATGTAATACTTTACAGGTTAGGACTAAATTGTCCGAGCGCAAGATACTCATTTCATCGTGCCTCCTATCCCAATATGCGCCAAATGAGCACAAGTCGCTGTTGATAGTTGAAATCTGACTTCCAACTCTCATCCACCTTAGACCAAAACCCGGCAATCACAAGAAGTGAAAACAATTGCACCATTCAATATCAACGTTGAGCGCATCAATTTTTTGATGTGAATACATAACCGGAACGCATACAATCTCACTCCACCACCAACTTCCCCACCCAATTTCCAATTCTCAATTGATAAATTCCGATAGGCAAAGCGGTGCAATCAAAAACGTATGAAGTAGATTTCATCTGAATAGGATTTCCAATTTTCTGTCCCATCGCGTTTGTGACGATCAAATTTTCACCCACCAAACTTTCCGGAATTGTAAGTCGGACATTGTCGCTGGTTGGATTTGGAAACAGAATAAATTTCTCTTGTGCATTTTCTCTCATTCCTGAGTACGTGATCAACTGCGCTTCACTTATTGCAGCGCAACCTGTCGCGTCTGTTGTCAATACACTATACGAACCGGTTTCCGTGATAAGAAAAACTTGTTCCATTGCATTTTCAATCACGTCCCCGTTCAAATACCATTGATAGCTTGTCGCATCAATCGCGCTTAGCATGTTTCCGTTTGATGTAAAACTTGCCGCTGCAACATTTACAGTGATCATAAACTCTTCCATCAAATCACAAAGTTGATTGGAGGCATGCATGTACAACGCGCCATTCTCACTTGGAGAAAAAGTGATATTGCCTGTACCCGCAGGTGTGTTGATGAATGTCCAAGTGAGCGATTCAATCCACACTGCATTATTCGAACAAGACAATTCATCGCCTTCACAAATTTGATCATCGCTTACAATGCTCTGCTGCAAATCAGCGCAATCATAAACAGTGTTGACAGCAGTGTTAGTCAGAATGGGCGGATTGAAATCGAAGAAAATTTCTGCGGAATTGTTGATCAATGTTTGCGGAGCAAGGCCGGTCACAGGTAAAATCCGATAGGTCACAAAACCATGACTCTCGAGTTCATTGTTCACGCTGTCCGGCAAATTGATATTATCAAAAGTAAAAATGGCTTTTGCATTTTCATCGATCATCAATTCAAAATTGTGCGACCATACGATGGGTTGTAAAGTGCTTCGCTGAAGCAAACTACTCAGTTGATTTTCTATGCGAACATTCGATGCAGGCGCATTGCCGGTGTTTTGAAAACGGATGGTGTATTCAAGTTGATCACCGTCGAGGATGTAGCCTGCTTCAGTGTAGCCGTTGTGTTCGGTGATGTCGTTGGGGTCGTATGCGCATGTAATTACTTCTTCAATATCAAGCGAGTCAGAAAAAACGAGTTGGCTTTGGAAATATTCGTCAATAAAAATCTGATGGTGTAAAATCAATCCGAGTGAATCAATTCCCGGATAAATAAAAGTCATGGCAATTGGAACATTTGCTTGATGGCCTATAGAATCAATCTGCCAGAAAACAGTGCTATTCGCAACGCTGGTTGGTGCCGGAATTGCAGAAACAAAAGTGCAATTAGTGTCAATATTCATAGTAACGAATATGTTGCCTCTAACATTACCTTCATTGAACAAACCCAATGAAGAATAAATGGAATCTGTGCATAGAGAATTAAAATGTTGAAAGGAACTTTGTATTCCTCCCACCACGCCATTTGGTTTCAATCCGAACTCAATCTCAAAAATCTGCGATTGATTTGTGACAAGAATAGTATCCGACGCATAATCAGAAAGATTCCAGCTTAACGATGGTGACAAGCAGTTTACAAAATATTCTCCCTCACTTTTTGCAACAGCCGCAGCTCCATTGGCATTGGTGTAATAAGTCTGTTGAGGAGGTTGAATCGAGACCGGAACACCGGACAATATTGGCTCGTTGTCATTGATACCATTCTCGTTTTCATCCGCATAAACTGAAATCTGAATACTGCTAATAGCCTCGCCATTACTTCTGGCGAGCATTACACCGACCGTGTTTATCCAAACCATATCTCGATCAGTATCATTATCAATATCTACTTGTGATATTTCGTCATACATATATGATCCGTTCAGTACGTATGCCCCATAGTTTAAAAAATTACCATCGGTATCGTTTATGAACAGTGTTAGATCTCCATTGGGTGGACCACTCAAAATGATATCATCGTGTCCATCATTATTTGCATCAATAAATCTACTCGAAATTAAAATCCCGGGACCTATGCTTTCGACTATCAAATTGTTCTGTGAATCAATTTCACCTATTGGCATAGAAATATTGCCATACCATCCCAAAATAAACTCAACATTTTCATCATTATCAATATTCGAAGCACTTAAATGATTGCCAGTGCCCACGCCGCCTGGGAAACTTAATTGAGAAAAATTACCTTGACCATCGCCCGGAAAGAATTTGAACCCGTTGAAATCTTGTGTTACATCATTGAATCCATCATGATTAAAGTCTCCAACAATAAGATTCGTAAAAGTGTTGAAGTTTACTTGAAGAACAGGCGTACCAAGTATTGGAAGGCCAATTCCGATAGTCCCTGTTTCATTGCCAAAGTAATAATATTCCGTCTGTGTTAATTGATTTGGCATGTAATCCAATAAGAAATTTCTCGCAAGAAATATTTCCGGATAAATATCATCCGCTAAATTTGCGACAGCAAAATGAACAATTACTTCAAACCCAACTTCAGCGCCTAAAACTGCGTCTAAAAGCATTGTCTCCGCTGCGAAAATATTGTTGCCAATATTCTCTTGAAGCCATAAACTTCCATCCATTTTGCTGTAAAAAATATCAAAATCCGAATCGCAGTCAAAATCCGACACCTCGAAACTTTTCAGATCATTTGACACGGTAATCTGAACAGGATTGAAGAAGTAATTCCCTCCAGAATTTTGCATTAAAAATAACTGATTCTCCGTTAAAAAAAGAATATCCGGAAAGTTGTTGTTGGTGAAATTCAACACTTTAAAATCTAAATAATTCATTGGAATCAATTGAGCTAGTATTGGCGCGGAAAACACCATCCACCCTTGATTCATTAAGTATATTTCGTGGTTGGCACTATCTCGTGCGACAATGTCCATTAGACCATCCTCATTTAAATCGAGTATCATTGGAAACGAGAAATATCTGGTGATCAAATTTGGGACAGCGCCCATCGACTCGAAGTATCCAATATTGTTCCTGAAAACAACAATCGAATCTTGAGATACTTGTAAGAAATCCAATTCAGAATCGTTATCAAGATCAAAAAAATCACCATAGTAATTACCTAAGTCTTCCACTGTTCCAAATGTGCTATTCGAATTGTAAAAGGTGCCATCCCCGTTACCGAAAAAAATCTTAACCAGCAGTGGACCATAATCACTATTCTTCGCAACAATGTCTTCAATACCGTCAGTGTTCATGTCACTAAAAAACAATTCCGGTCCAGTCGGCATTTCTAAATCTGTATGAACATTTATGATCCAACCATTTGGATCGTACTCTACAATATATAAGGTGTTTTGGAAATTAGTATAATCAATTTCAGGATAGCCGTCCGCATCAGAATCCCCGGTTGCGTACATATGATCATACCAATTCATGCTTGAAATAACCGTATTGGCAATGGGGAAATTACCATTACCATCATTAAAATAAATCCCATTGTAATAGGCTATGTCAGTATAGCCATCTGCATTGAAATCCACGGACACGACGATCATTCCAAGAGGAATTATCACACTGCTAGCACTGAAGTTTCCAGCACCATCGTTAAATAACAAAGTATGTGTATCCATGGTATTGCCATATTCTCTGAACATAATATCCAGAAATCCATCGTTGTTATAATCCTTGACAAACTGAATATTTCCTTCAGCCAAAATCTGTGACGCACTGAAATTGTTATATCCAAAATTCAGCAGACATCTATTGATTAAAATGATATCAAGCAAACCATTGTTATCAATATCTAAAAGGGCAAATACATTGCTGAAACTTGCCGCGATATTCAGCTCCGATGAGCTATTCGGCAATAAAATCGGTTCATTCAAACCACTTCCATTACCATAACGAATAGTTAGAACAACGTTTCCTTGCACCACATCCTCTAGGCCATCATTATTCATGTCAGCAATCATCCTAGAATCATCGTTATTATGATAGTTGACATGATCCAAATGCAAAAACTCGGTTTGATCAAACTGACCAAACAATTCAGGACACGCCCCAAGTGCTGCAATGAGTAAAAGTTTTTTCAACATTTTCTATCTATGTTATGGTTTAGTACTATTGTTTAGATTTCAATTATGAATCATCTCAATCTTCAAATATTAAGAGAATATCTGAATCCTGCTCATTGCCAACGTCGGTCGTTATCGACTTATAAGTGTTAATGGGATCTGTAATAGTAATTGCTTCAGACAATTGACCTAAAAATTCAACCACCGAGACCAATAAAGAGATAATCACAAGATTACTTCTCTGTCGCACACTCATGATTTTAGATGATTTAGACGTTTAGTAAAATTTTCATTTGGCCACCGGTCACTACATTTCCACTTTCTCAAGGCATACTTAACCGAGCTGGTTTGGATGTTTGAGGTGAATTTGCCGCCCATAACAATCATAAGATGCCGCGCCACCTGAAATTCCATAAAAAACTTTCATTTTTTTTCAATTTGCCTATCTCGTAGTATATTCGCACCGCTTTTGGCAGTACTAGTACGACGTGAAGAGGGGTCTCAAGCCCCTCTTTTCTTTGGTATAAACCGCCGACAACAAGAACATGATTACAAAAGAACGCGTAGCATCCATTATCCTCGACAAGATCGCCGGCAGCGATATGTTTATCGTGGAAATAAGAGTGCGTCCGGGAAATGCTATCGACGTGACAATGGATGGTGATAATGGGGTAAACATTGAGGCATGCATGGACATCCATCGCCACATACTGCACGAAATGGATCGTGACGTGGAAGACTACTCGCTGGAAGTTTCTTCACCGGATCTTTCCAAGCCCTTAATAGTGCAACGTCAGTATGTTAAGAACATTGGTCGCAACGTCGCGATTAAGAAAACAGACAAGACTAAATTGACCGGCACATTGCTGAGTGTCAATGATGAAACTGTGGTTTTACATACCGCTGTAATGGAAGATGTTCCAGGCAAGAAAGGAAAAAAATCAGTGGAAAAGGAAATTGAAATTCCATTCACAGAAATTGTAGAAACGAAAATTGAAATTAGTTTTAAGTAGGTATTGGGTAGTTGGTATTGGGAACGCAAGAGCATTTCTAAAAAAATGAAATGATGAATCCAATGCGAGAAGCTAACCATTTAGCAAGACGCACTTGATTTAGCTGTTGAAATTTACATTACGACGAAACAATTTCCGAAAGAAGAGTTGTACGGATTGACAAGCCAAATGCGTAGATGTGCAACATCTATTCCGAGCAATATTGCTGAAGGATCTTGCAGAAACAACGATGGTGAGTTCAAACATTTTTTAGGAATAACCTCAGGCTCATCCGGTGAATTGAAAACGCAGTTGATATTGTCAGTGAGATTGAATTTGATCACTGAATAGGAATACGAAGGGTTTGCAAACAGAATTGACAGCCTACAAAAAAGAAATTACATGCTTCAACTCAAACTTGAAGAAAGAATAAAAACAAAAAAAGTAAACAGTAAATCCGGTATCTGAACATGGCAAAGGGGACTTCAACATCCCAATACCCAATACCAAATACCCAATACCAAACAAGATGAAAGGAATAAATCTAATGGACGCCTTCTCCGACTTTAAGGAGTTGAAGAACATTGACAGGGAAACGATGAACAACATCCTCGATGAGGTTTTCCGCAGCATGATCCTCAAGCGATGGGGTGCAGACGACGGATTCGACATCATCGTCAATCCTGACCGTGGTGACCTTGAGATCATTCGCACAAGAGAAGTTGTGGAAGACGGCGAACTCGATGACGAAGTAGCACAGATAGAAGTGAGCCAGGCCCGCAAAGTGGTGGATGACCTCGACGTAGGTGAAGAATTGATTGAAGAAATCAAAATCGAAGATTTCGGTCGCCGCAATATTCTGGCCATGCGTCAGAACTTACAATCGCGTATCATGGATCTCGAAAAAGATCACCTTTACCAGAAGTATCGCGAGCGCGTGGGAGAAATCATTTCAGGTGAAGTGTATCAGGTTTGGAAAAAAGAAATGCTTGTACTCGATGACGAGGACAACGAGTTGATCCTTCCGAAAGACCAGCAGATACCAACCGACTTTTACAAAAAAGGCGACACCATCCGAGCGGTTGTATATAAGGTAGACATGCGCAACAATTCACCACAGATCATTCTTAGCCGCACAGCTCCTGAGTTTCTGGAGAAATTATTCGAGCAAGAAGTTCCTGAGGTTTTCGACGGACTCATCACCATCAAAAAGATTGTGCGTGAACCAGGTGAGCGTGCGAAAGTGGCTGTTGAAAGCTATGACGATCGCATCGATCCGGTAGGTGCTTGTGTAGGAATGAAAGGCGCACGTATTCACTCCATTGTTCGCGAGTTGCGCAATGAGAACATCGACGTTATTCAATACACGAGCAACGAGCAATTGCTTATCACCAGAGCTTTGGCACCTGCGAAAATCAGCAGCATTAACCTCAACAAGGAAAGCCTCAAAGCGGATGTGTTCCTGAAACCGGATCAAGTATCTCTTGCCATCGGCAAAGGTGGTAACAACATCAAACTTGCCGGAAGATTGACTGGCTATGAAATCGACGTTTACCGCGAAACAGACACAGACATCGACGATGTGGATTTGGAAGAATTCTCAGACGAAATAGATGCATGGATCATCAATGAATTGAAATCCATTGGTTGTGACACTGCACGTTCAGTTCTTAATATTCCGAAAGAAGATCTCGTAAAGAGAACAGATCTTGAAGAAGAAACAGTGGACGAAGTGATAAGAATTCTCAAAGCAGAATTCGAATAAAAAATTCGGGATCGGTGTGCATGCGATGACCTGCACACGCGGTTTGCG
This sequence comes from Flavobacteriales bacterium, assembly GCA_043728755.1. Lineage (GTDB taxonomy): Bacteria > Bacteroidota > Bacteroidia > Flavobacteriales_D > Sanyastnellaceae > JAIBBG01. The sequence continues at coordinate 10,273 of JAYTMF010000155.1, read as the reverse complement.
AAAGAAAAATTATATACGCATCGCAAAAAGGATATACCTTGCGCGCTGAAATAAAAACAGAACAAAAGGCACAACAAATCACTACCATGAAGCAGTAAGCAAAGGCAGACATATAGTTCCTTCCTCGCCCAGACTGCGCATGGCCCTTGTGATTTTAGACACGTAAATTATGTCGGAAATAAAGGCAACACGATTAGGTAAAGCAGCCAAAGAACTTGGTGTAAGCACAGGAACTATTATTGAATTCCTTGCAAAACAAGGGGCCAAAATGGAAGACAATCCAATGGCCAAAATCGAAGGTCCTCTTTTCGATCTAGTACTCTCAGAATTCGCAGACGATAAAGCTGCAAAGCAAAAGACGGAAGAAACCGCTGCGAAAGTCAAAGAGTCACGCTCGACCATCACACTCGAAGATTCCAAAAAAATCAAATCCGGAGAAGTCATCGAGGAAGAACCGGAAATCGACTATTCCAAATTCAAACGAAAAATAGAAGTCAAAGACAAACCCGTTGCGGCGCCAAAAGTTGAAGCACCAAAACCGGAAATTGTGACGTCAGTTGAAATTCCAGAACCGGTCACAGAAGAAAAAACGGAGAAAAAGACAACCGGCAAAAAGAAATCAGCGGAGACAGAAGAGCCCGTTGAAGTAAAGTCAAATGAAGTAAAGATCATCGGAAAAATCGATCTCGACTCTATCGAAAAGCCCAAAACAAAAGGGATAAAAAAGAAAGAAGAACCTGTCGCTGAAGATAAAAAGAAGACAACCCGCGGTAAACAAGAAGAAGAAGTTGCCGTTCCTAAAATAGTAGTTAAAGCTGAAGTTATTCCTGAAGTAGTTAAACCGGCAGCTGCACCAGAAAAAGAATTGATCCGCGTGAAAGTTGAAAAACTTACAGGTGTGAAATTGATGGGTAAGATCGAATTGCCATCAGAAGTCGAAAAGAAAAAACCGGATCCCAACAAAGCCACAAACGACGAGAAGCGCAAACGCAAACGCGTCAATAAAGTGGATGTACAACGTCAGCAGGAAATTGACCGCCGTCAACAACGCACTGTACCGCGTGCACCGGAGCCAAAGAAAACAGAGCTGAGCGAGCAAGACATTCAGAACCAAGTGAAGGCAACACTTGCACGTTTGGGTGGACAGGGGAAATCCAAGTCAAGTAAATTCAGAAGAGAAAAGAGAGACTACGTTGCGCGACGCAATGAAGAGGAAATGGAACGTCAGGCTGCTGAAAGTTCTGTTTTGAAGTTAACAGAATTCGTGACGGTGAGTGAGCTTGCTTCAATGATGAACAAGCAACCCACCGAGATTATCAAGGCTTGCATGCAGCTTGGCATTTTCGCATCGCTCAACCAACGACTTGATGCAGAAACCATTCACATCATTGCAGAAGAATTCGGTTTCGAACTCGAATTCGTTAGTGCTGATGTTTCTGAATCTATTGCAGAAGAAGTGGATGATCCGGCAGATCTCCTGCCACGTTCACCTGTAGTTACAGTGATGGGTCACGTCGATCATGGTAAAACATCGCTCCTCGATTTTATTCGTAAAGCAAACGTGATCGCCGGCGAAGCCGGAGGAATCACCCAGCACATTGGTGCTTATAGTGTAGAAGTTGCCGATGGAAGAAAAATAACTTTCCTCGATACTCCCGGTCACGAAGCATTTACTGCCATGCGTGCTCGTGGTGCGCAGGTCACCGACCTTGCTATCATCGTTATCGCTACAGACGACAGCGTGATGCCACAAACAAAAGAAGCCATTTCGCACGCCCAGGCTGCGGGTGTTCCAATGATCTTTGCCTTGAACAAGATTGATAAATCGGATGCCAATCCCGATAGAATTCGCGAGCAACTTTCAGCGATGAATATTCTCCTTGAAGAATGGGGTGGTAAATTCCAAAGTCAAGAAATTTCAGCCAAAAAAGGACTCAACATCGATGCATTGCTCGAAAAAGTATTGCTCGAAGCAGACCTTCTTGAATTGAAAGCCAATCCAAATAAACGCGCATCTGGAACAGTCATAGAATCTGCTCTTGATAAAGGACGTGGTTATGTCACCACACTTCTGATTGAAGGTGGAACACTGAACATTGGAGATGCTATCCTCGCCGGACACAACAGTGGACGCGTTAAGGCGATGTTCAATGAGCGCGGACAAAAAGTAACTTCTGCCGGACCAGCAACACCTATTTCATTGCTTGGTTTTGAAGGCGCACCGAATGCAGGTGATAAATTTAACGTACTGGAAGACGAGAAAGAAGCGCGTAACATCGCTTTGAAACGTCAGCAATTGCAACGTGAGCAAAGTCTTCGCACCAAGAAGCATCTTACCATCGAAGAGATCGGAAGACGTATTGCATTGGGCGATTTCAAAGAGCTTAATCTCATCGTTAAAGGTGACGTGGATGGATCTGTGGAAGCGCTTACCGATTCCTTGCAGAAACTTTCAACAGAAAAGATTCAGGTGCGTATCATACACAAAGGTGTCGGACAGATCAGCGAATCAGATGTCTTGCTTGCAAGTGCATCAGATGCCATCATCATCGGTTTCCAGGTTCGCCCAAGTCATCCTGCAAGAAAAATTGCCGAGAATGAGGAGATACAGATCAAACTTTATTCGATCATTTACAAGGCTATCGCCGAAGTGAAAGAAGCGATGGAAGGATTGCTTTCAACCCGCATCGAAGAGCAAGTTGTTGGAACTGCTGAAATCCGCGAAGTATTCAAGATCACCAAAGTTGGAACCATTGCCGGTTGCATGGTACTCGATGGAAAAATTACTCGCTCAAACAAAGTGCGCGTGATCCGCGATGGTATAGTTATCTTCACCGGCGACCTCGGTTCTTTGAAACGTTTCAAAGACGACGTGAAGGAAGTTGGTAAAGGTTATGAGTGCGGATTGAACATCGACAAATTCAACAACATCGAAGTTGGCGACAACGTGGAAGCTTTCGAAGAAGTACAAGTGAAACAGACACTCTAGAGATCGATAATATTATTGAAAGGCTGCGCGTAATGCGTAGCCTTTTTCGTTAGTGAAAAGTCGTCAGTTATTGGGTTATTGGTTATTGGGTTATTGGTTATTGGTTATTGGTTATTGGTTATTGGGTTATTGGTTATTGGGTTATTGGTTATTGGGTTATTGGTTAATTAGTCATATCAATGTGATTAATAGAACATGCCAATGATTGAGAAATCATACATTGGTAAATGCCGATGGATACTAGTGTTAAGTTCAATCTGGCGAAGCAAAGATTGGACTATTGCACTTGTCCATTCGGAATTATTGCGCCGGCATCATCCATTGGCCGCTCATTTTGTGTCACGATAAACTTTTGTGCACTTTCTGAAATCGAAATAAAAAAGGGCTCACCTGACATTGAGTTGTTGAATTGCCGGGAGGCGAATTACCTTCTGCCCAACTGATGCATCTATATGCTTACTGCCTACTGAGCCAAGTGAACTATTTTGCAACCTTCACTCTCTCACCCTCGTCTTTTCAATTACATTTGTTCGTCTGCCAAAAGCAGATCTGACCTTTACTCTATGATTTCAACCAGAGTCATATGACTAGCGAGTTAAACCTTCAGTTCACTAAACGTGCGCTGCTTCTCGGCAGCTTGATTCTTTTTGCGACCATTCCCGATTCAACATTGCGGGCTCAGGATATATTGCTTTTGACAGAATCCTTCGAAACAGGAGGCGCAAGTATCAGCATAAACAACGGAGGCCCCGGGTCGAACACCGGCAATAATCAATGGATCGTCAACAACAGTTATAGTGGAGCTCCAACTTATCCGAGTACAACAACACAAGACAACACGGTGAGTGGTACCATCGGATTTGCACCAACAAGCAACTATCTACACATCCACGATCAACCTTCGGGAATCACCAATAACAATTACGACCCTTCTGCGGTTTCCGATCAATTTGCTTACACGCAATTCGGGCTTTGCACTTACGGTATGGTCGACGTCCACTTCAGTTTTTTCTGGTTGTGTGAAGGAAATGCAGGCGCATATGGAACGATCTATTACAGCACTGACGGCGGCCCTTGGACGTCTATCGGTCTTGCGCAATACAATGGAAGTTCCAATTGGCAGTATTCGGACATCACCAATCCCGCATTCAGCAATGTAGGAAGTTTGCGATTCGGTTTTCGCTGGCAAAACAACAATGCCGGACCTCCCTTTTCGCAATCTTTTTCTATAGATGACATCAACATTGTCGCAACGCTTTCGGTGCAAGATCCAGTGACGATCACTGTTACATCTGTCACTCCTAATCCGGTTTGCCAGGGCAATTTTATAACCGTCAGTTATGCTTTGAGCGATACACTTTGTGATGGGAATTATCAAATCGAATTGTCGAATAGTTCCGGAAATTTTCCATCGCCATTTGGTGGATGGGTCATTCCCATCAATTACCCAACAACATCGGGATCATTCAGCATTCAGCTTCCTGCCAACGCTCCTGTTGGCGGCTGCTATACAATAAGGATCAACAGATCATCGCCCGCTCCACAGATCACCGGTATCGCCTCCGGATGTTTCGAGATCATCGATTGTCCAAATGTCATCGTGACACTGCCTCCAGTTATCGCATCCGATCCTTTTCCTGTATGCTCAGGAAGCGCCATTGATGTTCCTTTTACTTCTACGGGAATCTATCTCGGTTCTAATACATACATCTGCCAGCTCTCTGGACCCGATGGGATTTTTGCGGCCAATCCTCCTGTCGTAGGTACATATCAAAACAATGGAACGTATGATCCGGATTTGGGACAATTGCCCGGCAATGTTTCGGGTCTTGTACCCACCGTCACTGTTCCCGGATGCAATTACTTCCTACGAGTTATTTCCACAAACCCAAGTGCCATCGGGACACCTTGGGGTCCGTTTTGCATTCAACTATGCGACATTCAAACTAACAATACACAAGACATTGGTTTTTGCGTGTACGATTGTGACACCGACGCTAACGGAGAAAATACCAACATTGACATCACCATTAATTCTTATGGAAACACGGCGAATTATTTACCCGGCAATGTCTTCACCACTCAATTATTAAGTTCGCTAACCTTCGCGCAAATTGGTTCTGATGGTATCCTTGGATCCGTCGTCGCCACAAGCAGCACACAGTTGAGCATACACATACCTTGTCTCGACAGCCTTGCCTTCTATGGCATTCCACTTGGCATGAATTATCTGCGTATCGTCTCCACAAATTCCTCCACTCCGGGCAATATGCTCGGCACGTTGATCCGTGTCACCATCGGTGCTTTTGCATTGGAACCACAGATCATTACGTCATACGATTATCCGTCAGGCATTCCCAATGATGTTTTCTGTGTTGGAGAAACGGCTATGCTTCTTTTCAACCCCTACAACTTTTCAGATAACTCTACTTATCGATGGAGGAGCAATGGCATCAACGGAGGTCAGCCCTTTGTCTCTCCATCAGGCGCGAATTCCAACTCTCTTTTTGTGACCCTCGGTGTGGCAGGTGTTCTCACATTTGCAATTGAACAAACGAACTATGGCTGTGTCACACCGTGGACTCCTGATGTGAGCATTACTGTGTTGGGTGATCCCGTTGTCAACATCACAGGGCCGGTAAACGTCTGTCTTGGTGAAACGAATTTGTATCAGGTGAATTTCACGCCGGAGACCTATTACGCGTGGTCCACGAATGCACCTCCCGCTTCCATCGCATATCAAGACACTTCCAACAATGTGATGAACATTGGATTTTCTACACTTGGGAACTATACACTCTATGTGAATGTGTTGAACCATTGTGGATCGGCAAATGACAATCACCTTGTACACGTTCTTCCGCCTCCCAACATTGCAGCAGGGCCTGATACATTGATCTGTATCGGTCAATCGACACAACTCTCAACCCCAACGGGGGCGGGTTATTCGTATGCGTGGTCGAACGGAACAAGCAATCTCGGAACAACGAATAGCATCACAGTTGAGCCTGCGCAATCGACCTATTATTATGCCACCGTCACATCGCTCATCGGCAGTTGCACTGCCTACGATACTGCGTATGTCGAAATTCAATTTCCCGATCCCCCTTTTATTTACATCGACAGTATTTGTCAAGGAGGAAATCCGATTACACTGGTTGCAGATAGTGTCGGCACATACACATGGAGCACAGGAAGCAATGCCTCCTTCATCAACGTCAACAGTGTTGGCACTTATGATCTGAGCATCGCTATTCCCGGTCACTTGTGCCCTCATTTGGTGCAATACAATGTCGGACTCACTCAGCCCGCGGCTCCTTTCGTTTATATCGACAGCATTTGTCCCGGTGGTCAGAATCAACTGAACCTGATGGCGGATAGTGTCGGAACATATTTATGGGGAGATGGAAGTACACTATCATCTCTGATGATAAATGATGTTGGCGTTTACAATCTCAGCATTCTTCAACCCAGCGCATTTTGTCCGCGGCTTGTTCAATACAATGTCTTGCCGATGCTCCCTGATCCTCCTATTCAGGCCATCGACAGCGTTTGCCCGGGTGGTTCGGGAGGAATTATTCTGCAGGCGGGTACGCCCGGCATATATCAATGGAGCACAGGTTCCACCGCTCCATACATTACTGTGACCGATGTCGGAATGTATAGCGTGAACATCTATATTTTCAATCAGAGATGTCCACAATCGGTTGAATTCACCGTAACACCAGACACGTGTTATGTGGATACAACCATCTATGAATACGAAGCGCTTTACTATTACGTACCGAATGCATTCACTGCTGATGCAAATGATGTGAACGATGTTTTCGGTCCGGTGTTTTCCAACAACAACATCGTACGCGATTACAATTTTACCATTTTCGATCGCTGGGGTTCGCCAGTATTTATTTCAACAGATCCAAAAGAACGATGGACAGGAAATATGCTTGGCAGTGACTATTTCGTTGCGGATGGTGCTTATGTATGGCTGCTCAAATTCCGCAACAAATACGAAGTCGATCTACATGGCGTGAACGGTCATGTGATCATTTTCAGATAATACCGATTGGACAAGTGTAATAGTCCAATCTTTGCTTCGCGAGATTGAACTAAACACGTGTATCCATCGGCATTTACCACTGTATGATTTCTCAAACATTGGCCTGTTTTATAAATCACATTGGTATAACATTCAAAGTTGATTTGATATCGCTGCACAAAGTGTATTCGCTTTTGATAAACGAAGAAGCCACCGTGCGACCATCACTTATTTTAGCCCAATGAATTTGCGCTCACATATTCCAAATCTGCTGACCATTGCCAACCTCGTTTGCGGATCTATAGCCGTGATTTTTGTGTCGCAACATTTCGATGAGACTGCTGCGATCTTTCTTATTTTCCTTGCAGCATTTTTTGATCTACTCGATGGAGCTGCTGCACGAGCACTTAAAATTTCCAGTGAATTGGGAAAACAACTGGACTCACTCGCTGATGTAGTTTCATTTGGCTTGCTGCCCACAGTGGTGATTTATAAAATGCTCGAAATAGCACTACCTGAAAACATTAATTACCTTAAATACTTGGCGTTTTTGAATGTGGCTTGTGCAGCTTTGAGACTGGCGAAGTTTAATATTTCCACAGATCAAACGCACGACTTCATCGGCATGCCTTCGCCCGCAAATGGCATCTTCTGGGCGTCCGTTTTATCTATATATTCATGGGCGAATTTGGGAGATGGTGTTGGATTTGCGCATCAGGCTCTACCGCCGTTGTCATTCACACTTACCATGCTGTTTATTACTTCACTACTGCTGGTTTCTAAAGTAAAAATGTTTTCTTTCAAACTTAAACCCGGCGGATACCAAGCCAATACCATCCCCTTTTTATACTTTGGCCTTATCATCGTGATCGCAATGATCTGTTTGTTTGCATGGAGCAACATTCTCATCGCCATACCCATGTGCATCATCGCTTATATTATTTTGTCGTTGGTATATCACACCTTGCAAAAGCAAGCATAGCGTCAACACTGCGCCCACCAAGGCAAATACGGCCACATTACCATAATTTATAGGTCCTTCATAGCGCATTGCAGATTCAGACTTCCGGTCTATTCGTAATTTTACCCAACAAATAAAAATTAATCCTATGTCATTTACACTCCCACCTCAACTATATGCATTCAACGCACTTGAGCCACACATCGATGCGCGCACCATGGAGATTCATCACGATAAACACCACGCTGGATATACCAATAACCTGAATGTGGCCATCACAGGAACCGACCTCGAGAACCTCAGCATAGAAGAAATTCTTGTGAAAGGATTTGAAAAAACTGCCGTGCGCAACAACGGTGGCGGTTTCTACAATCACAACCTCTACTGGGAAGTGATGACACCGGGTGGCGCGAATACTCCTTCAGGAGACTTGGCTGCAGCAATTGATACGGCATACGGTTCATTCGATAAATTCAAAGAAGAATTTTCAAAAGCCGGAGCCACACGTTTCGGATCAGGATGGGCATGGTTCTGCGTACACAAAGGTGGTAAAGTGGAAGTTTGTTCTTCCTCCAATCAAGACAATCCACTCATGCCTGGCATAGGTTGCGGCGGATTCCCTATTCTTGGAATGGATGTGTGGGAACACGCATACTACCTCCACTACCAGAACAGAAGACCCGATTATATCAATGCATTTTTCAATGTCATCAACTGGGATATCGTTGCGAAGAAATTCGCCGCGAATAAATAATTTTTCATCTTCCTACGCGAAGGCCGTCTCGAAAAGACGGCCTTTTCGCTTTTTGTTATTTGTTATTGAGTTTTTGGGTGAAGGGTACTGAGGAAACTTCAATCGTTCTCCTTCTGCTGTGGTGAGGTAAAATAAAATCCCAACAAACTATCAGCTTCCAACTCCATACAATTACCTCCAGCACACAGCGCCCATCAGGAACTATGAACCCTGAGCTTTCCTTTGAACTATCTATTGAACCCTGAACAATGTGCGATTCCCGTTGTTACTTTGCACGGATGATTGATGACACGAAATACTGCCCCTCCCTCTTTGAATACCATCGCTTCAAAACCCGCGAAGTAAAAATTGGCGAAGTCATCTTTGGTGGTGATCAACCCATTCGTTTGCAGAGCATGACCACAACAGATACGATGGATACCGAAGCGACTGTTGCACAAAGTATTCGCATGATTGAAGCAGGTTGCGAGTTGGTGCGCATCACCGCGCCAAGTAAAAGTGAAGCAGAAAATCTGGCGCTCATCAAAAAAGCGCTTCGCGAAAAAGGCTATACAACTCCCATTGTTGCAGACATTCACTTTACTCCCAACGCCGCAGAAATAGCCGCGGGAATCGTAGAGAAAGTGCGCGTGAATCCCGGCAATTACGCCGACAAGAAAAAGTTTGAAGAGATTGTTTACACAGACGAATCATACAACGCGGAACTGGAAAGAATTCGCAAAAGATTTACGCCGCTTGTTTTGTTGTGTAAAGAGAACGGCACTGCTATGCGCATAGGAACGAATCACGGTTCATTGAGCGATCGTATTCTTTCACGCTATGGTGATACGCCGCTAGGAATGGTGGAAAGTGCGATGGAATTCATCCGTATTTGTCGCGATCATGATTTTCATGAAATCGTCATTTCGATGAAGGCAAGCAATACGTTGGTGATGGTGCAGGCCTATCGCTTGCTCGTCAACCACATGATGGTGGCAGGGATGAATTATCCTCTTCACCTGGGCGTTACAGAAGCTGGCGATGGCGAAGATGGAAGAATAAAAAGCGCTGTCGGTATCGGAACATTACTCGAAGACGGTCTCGGTGATACGATCCGCGTTTCACTCACCGAAGAACCGGAAGCAGAAATTCCTGTTGCACGCATTCTCGCGGAGCGATATACCAACCGGGCAGCAAGTGAGATGATTGAAGTGATAGCCTCACCCATCAATCCATATGATCACGCGCGCAGACATACACACACCGTTCAAAACATAGGCGGTAAAAACGTGCCGCGCGTTATCGCCGATTATTCATTTCGCTCTGAAATAACTGCAGCGAGCCTATTTGCTGTTGGATGCAACTATTCGGTGTCACTTGATAAATGGAACCTCACCGATCTCGCCTGTGATTTTATTTATTGCGGAAAGCACGTCATTGATTTCGAAATCCCCGGAACACTCGGCCTCATCTTCGACTATGATGCATGGAAGAAACAATCATCCAAAGAGCGATCCTATCCCGTGGTGAATGCAATGGACTATCAAAGAA
>JAYTMF010000154.1:0-1481 GCA_043728755.1 Flavobacteriales bacterium | reverse complement strand
CATTGCAACGCTATAAGAAGGACAAGGCCTACGTTTTTAAATCCATACACTCTGAAAAAATCATCGAGCTGGCAGAAGTAACTGCGTTGGGTACTTCTGTCTTTGATTCTTCTAATCAATTTTATGAGTGGCTCAATATGCCTTCAATGGCATTGGGAAAAATGAAGCCCGTTGAGTTGCTGAATGACTCATACGGCAAGGAGATGGTGATGAATGAATTGAATCGCATTGACCAAGGAATCTTCGCGTGATGAAAGTCTTTCGCCTCGAAAGGAAGAAGTATAAGATTGAGCTGAGTGGCAAGGGTGCCGCAAAGTCGGGCAACAGATGGAATTCCAAAGGAACGGAAATGATTTATTGTTCGAAAAGCCGAGCTCTTGCCATGGCGGAAGTAGCAGTGCATCTTCCGCTCGGTTTGTTGCCGAATGACTTTGTGATGATGGAATTTGAAATTCCGTCAACAATAAAAAGCAAAACGATTGCTATTGCCAAGCTGCCGCGTGGCTGGAATGATTTTCCTCAAGCACCTGCTACTCAGAAAATAGGAGATGTCTTTATTCATGACGCAGCAGTTTGCGTGTTGAAAGTTCCTTCATCAGTGGTGAAAGGAGATTTCAATTACCTCATCAATCCGGCGCATAAGGATTTTGCTCAAATCAAAGTGATCTCTCGGTCGGATTTTCCGTTCGATCGCAGATTATTGAAATAGCGCCTTTCATTCCTCAGGCTCATTCCCACACTCATTCTTTTCCTCTACTATCTATTCTCCAGCAAAAATTTCACTGCTTCATCCAGCACAAGATGGTTGTTCTTGCGATTCACATCGGCAAGCATTTGTGACGGATCTATCGTGATGCTCGCAATTTCCGAAGAAGGTTTTGCGATGTCAACGGTGTATGAAGGTTCAACCCATTTCCAGTCGGGTAGAACGGTCCATTTTCCTTTATAGCCATCAGCAGGTTTTTCACCGCGCATGATATCGAGGGCAAGGACAAATGTTTCGTATGTGCCATCCTTATACTTCACTTCAAGATCAATCGGCATGGGCATATCGCCTTTGCACATAATGGTCACTTTGGTGTTTTTGGTTTCGGCCAACACGCTGGAGATACTGTAGTCAATGGTCTTGGTGCTATTCACGAAATATTCAACATACCAGTCGAGTTCCATGCCGCTTTGTTTTTCCATGATACGGATAAAGTCGAAAGCATCGGGATGTTTGAATTTAAATGCGTTGAAGTAATTCAGCATTCCTGTTCTGAAGTGGAATGGTCCAATAATATATTCTAGTTGTGCGAGGAAAACTTCGCCTTTGTTGTATGCGGCTGTTCCATAGGCATCGTTGGTGATGAAATGATCGGCATGCGTTGTCAGCGCTTCTTCTTTCTTCGCCGCCACAATGTCGAAATAACCGTTGTATGCTGATTTATGACCGGAAGACATTCCCGATTTGAAGAGATAATCCATCGTCTCCTGTGCAG
>JAYTMF010000153.1:0-3122 GCA_043728755.1 Flavobacteriales bacterium | reverse complement strand
GCCTGCCATGCGTGCAAGATCCACAGCAGCTTCGGTATGTCCGGTTCTTCTAAGCACGCCACCATTCTTCGCTTTTAGAGGAAAAATATGTCCGGGTCTTGCAAAATCCGATGGCATCATTGACGAATCAACAAGCGCCTTGACAGTTTTGGATCTATCGTGAGCGCTGATTCCTGTGGTGCAACCATGACCGAGAAGATCAACAGAAATAGTAAATGCAGTTTTATGAGGATCGGTGTTGCGAGTCACCATCATGTCCAATTCGAGGTCGTCGCAGCGTTGTTCAGTAAGCGCAACGCAGATGAGTCCGCGCCCGTGCTTTGACATGAAATTGATTGCTTCAGGCGTGACGTGCTGAGCTGCGATGATAAAGTCGCCTTCGTTCTCGCGGTTTTCGTCATCAACTACAATGACCATTTTGCCATGTTTGATATCGGCAATGGCATCTGAAATATGGTCGAGATTTTCCTTCACAGTAACTTGAATCATGTGACAAAAGTAAGGGAGCAAGCCTTGTCAACACTCAGTTTTTTCGATGATGTGCTAATCCGCGCTATTGAAAGCTTCAAGGTATTTCTGAAGATAGTGAGCCATATTTTTCGATTTGTATTGCATGATGTATCTGGGATGCTCTAATGGAATGATCTCATCAAAGAATCCATGTTTTGTATTGAGCGACTCAATGAATTTGTGGTTTTTACCTGTGCCAAAGACGAAACACTTTTTTCTGCTGATTCCAAATGCGAGTTGGGCCTTTAACGCTCGAACTGCAAATGGTGTCACTGCTGCCTGCAATGCGAGGCTGTCATAGTAATTGTAGTTCACAGATTTTCCGCTTTTGTTTATCAGAAATCCGAGCGGTGAAATGGAAGAGATATAGAATTTGTTGTAAAAGGACTGTGCACCTCCATAGGCATCGATCATTTCATATACAAATACACTTGAGGGTTCATGGGTAATTATTTCCGGAAGGATAATATTGCAATGACTGGCCAGTCGCTTGGTATCGGTGAATGGAATGCCTGTGACTCCTGCGCCGAGTCTTCCAGGATTGATGCCCAGAATGAGATGGCGTTCCGAATTATCGTTATAAAATTGTTTGTAGAATGCGCGAACGATTTTCATCACATGTTGGTTGCTTTGATACGGATTCATCAATGATATATCAGCAGGTAGCTTGCCGCTGAATTTTAAATTGGTGATAAAAGAAAGGATGCGCTGGTCGAACGTGTTCATCATAGGGTGGAATTTGTACTGCACAAATCAACAACATTTAGAAATAGTTCGATCCAATTGACATGCGGCGCATAATGACATACGGTATGAACTTAGTACTTTTCGTTCAGGGAATAAAAAACTGGCAAATTTGTGTTTAATCTTGAGGCAGCAATGAGTTTAATCAATGGATTTTGAATGGTGATAAGGAGCTACAGCATATTAGATATGAAGAAGGTGATGACACTATCACTTTTTGCTGCATTGGTATTTCCATCGATGGGTCAGTCACCCACTCAATATTTGAAGAAAGGTGATGCTGCTGCAGATCAACAGATATGGGATGAAGCTTTCAGTTATTACAAGCAAGGCTATTTGCTCGATACCGGATCGTTTGATTTGTGCGCCCGTTATGCAGAAGCATCAAGACAAATCAAGAATTATACATTGGCGGAAAAGCTATATGGAAGCAATTATGACAAGGACAATGGCAAGATCAATCCCGATGGACTCTTTTGGTTGGCATTGATGCAGAAGTACAATGGTCGCTATGAAGATGCGCAAAGAAATTTTAAGAAGTATGTGAAGAAGCATAAGGCCACGGGTGATAAAATTCTGGTGAAGCGTGCTGAACATGAAGCGAAGAGCGCATTGTGGGCGTTGAATTACAAGGACAAGGATGACGGAACAGCTGTCGAAAATGCGGGTTCGACGATCAATACGACGGACGCAGAGATTGCTCCATTTGTTAAAGATTCCATGATTCAATTTTCTTCTACACGTGAAAAAAATGACAATACCCACTGGAAAATATATCAGGGAAAAAGCACTCCGTCAGATCCCATGAATGAGTTGCGATTGAGTGGCATACCCGGTAATTATTCGGTGGCGAATTTGAAGTCAACAAATGAGGGTTATGCTTTTTTTTCGGTGGCAGATGGAGGTCGAACCAAAATCTGTTCTGCTTATTTAATCGAAAGTAACTACACACGTATTGAAGATGTATCGGAAGTGAATGGTGAAGGTTGGCACAATACAATGCCATACATGGCGACGATAGCGGGAACCCGATTTCTCTTTTTTGTTTCTGACCGGGAAGGAGGCGATGGAGGAATGGACATCTGGTTTGCAAAATGTGAGAATAAGGAAGTAGAATTTGTTGGCGGCAACATGCCTTATCCCTTGAAATTTGGTAAGGTAAAAAATTTGGGTAGCCGCTATAACACTGAGGGAGATGAACTCACTCCATTTGTACACGATAGTCTTTTTTATTTTTCCAGTGATTGGCATGAAGGTTTTGGAGGACAAGATGTTTTCAAATGTGTTATACATGATTTTATTTCTGGAAGGCCCGAGAATTTGGGTCGGCCAATCAATAGCAGTGCGAATGATTTTTATTATATGCAGGAAGGAAATATGGCCTGGCTTTCTTCCAATAGGGAAGGATCGTTAGTCGGGGCAGACAATGCAACATGTTGTAACGACATTTATAGAATCGTTTACAAATCAGAAAGTGAAACTCTGATAGGAGAAGAAGCACGGATGACATTGGAAGAGTTAAATCGTTCTTTGCCTGTTACGCTTTATTTTCACAATGATGAACCCAATCCTGCCACACTCGACACAACTACATTGCTTTCTTATCTCGATGCTTATGATTCGTATTTGAATTTATTTTCTGAATACATCAGCGAGAATACCAAGGGATTTTTAGAGGAAAATGCTGAACAAGCTGAAGCTATCACGACAGACTTTTTTGAGTTGAAGGTGAAGAAAGGTGTAAGTGATCTTCAACTTTTTTCTGAGTTGTTGTTGGTCGAATTAGAAAAGGGAAGGAGTTTCAATATTTCCGTTCGAGGTTTTGCAAGTCCAAGAGCCAAATCTGACTATAACCTGAATCTTACTAA
>JAYTMF010000152.1:0-1072 GCA_043728755.1 Flavobacteriales bacterium | reverse complement strand
CGCGTCGAAATATTTGAAACGTGGGTTTGGCGGTGTGTTCAGTTTTGAATTGAAAGGAACGAAGGAATCCGTCGCTAAATTCGTTGAATCATTGGAACTCGTGAGCCATTTGGCGAACGTCGGCGACTCAAAAACGCTCATCATTCAGCCTTCCGCAACGACGCATCAGCAATTGTCGGATGCCGCACAATTGGCATCGGGCATTACGCCAAATTTGTTGCGCGTTTCGGTCGGCATTGAGCATATTTCGGACATCAAAGCGGATTTCAAACAGGCATTTGCGAAGATTGAAGCGTAAGAAAATTCCAAATTTTTGATTTCAAATTTTAAGGCGTATAGATTTGACTATCAATTAGTTGTATAAAGAAAGTTACCGAATTAATTGTTTTCAATGAAATTAAATAGCGTTTAACAACGTTCATTTAATGCCTAAAACTCAATTAATTCGGGACTCTTTAACTCTTAATTTTTAATTTTTAATTCAAAATAGGACCCCTCAGTATAAACGCGATTTTTACGAAAAAAAGCATAGTCAAACGAAAAAATGGGTTTTAAAACAAACGCTATAAACGGGAAAAAAGAAACGCACCCGACGACTCAAAACGGTATGAATATATTAAAAATTAGCAAGCCTTTCGCGCTTGAATGTGGGGAAACGCTACCCGAATTGGACATCGCTTATCACACCTACGGCACGATGAACGCCGATGGGTCGAATGTGATTTGGATTTGCCATGCGTTGACGGGTAGTTCCGACGCAGCTGATTGGTGGTCGGGACTGATTGGACATGGAAAATTCTTTAATCCGTTTGAGCATTTTATCGTTTGTGCCAACATGATTGGCTCACATTATGGCTCGACATCCCCCCTCAGTATTGACCCTCGGACGGGGCGTTTTTATGGCGCAAATTTTCCGATTATCACGATTCGAGACGTCGCAAAAGCGCACCATTTGTTGGCACAAAATCTTGATATTCAACGGATTAAACTCTGCATTGGCGGCTCAATGGGCGGACAACAAGTTTTGGAATGGGCGATTCAAGAACCCGATTTTTTTGAGCAAATTGCCGTC
>JAYTMF010000151.1:0-4507 GCA_043728755.1 Flavobacteriales bacterium | reverse complement strand
AATTTCTACACTCAACACTGTTGGACCGTCCCACGGACAATCAGCATCCATAAAAATTGCCGTGATCAAAAATGTGCCTTCGCTGAAAACGTGCTGCTCATTTTCTGTTCCCACCACCACCGGCCCATCACCAAAATCCCATTGAACAGTTTCGCCATCGTCAATGCCTTCAATTGTAAAATCAAATTCAAGATCATTCAATTGAAAAATGATAATGGAGTCGGGACAAATGCCGGTGCCAGATTGCGCGTGGAGGTAACTACCATTTATAAGCAACAGAAGACTTATCACAATCTTGAACATGAAGCGAAGATATTCAGTAAATGCAATTGGACGCTGAGAGCCCCGAGGAGCAGTTACATTGAGGCGCATGTCCGACCGGCACTCAATCATAGAAATGGTCAAATCTTGCGATCTGGCCATTGGAACGGATAACTGCTCCTTCCTTCAGATCAAAGCAATGTGCTTTTCCTTCGAGTTGATTCGTTATGTAGTTTTTCTTCTTCACGCTTATTCCATCACCAAATAAAACAACAGCACCAGTAAGACAATCCAATTGTTCCTTGCTCATAAAAACACCTTTCGAAGTCGCACCGAATAAATAAAAATCCGAAGGCAGTTCATTCAATGCAAGAGATGACAATGAATCCATCTGCAAAATTCTGACATCACCACATTGCAGGTAATTCACACTTTCGTTATCACTTGCTTGAAGATTCATTTTATCCAACGAAACAAAAGTGTATTCCTTCACTCCCATTCGACTCCAATATGTTGACAAATGGAATTTCTGCAATTTCTCGTCAGAGATGCACGCATTGTCGGCGTATATCACGGCTTGATCGCCGACAATATGCGTAATACATGAATGTCCTTTCAGTGAATGAAAGCAAATTTCCTCTTGCCTCAATTCAGCATTTCTTCGAAGTGAAATGGAAAGAATGAAAGCAATACAGCATACTGCGAGCGTGTATACGGCCTGAGGCTTTTTCCATAACATCCAATAGCAAAGCGAAATGAGCAAGCCACAAATGAGCAGCGCTTCCAATCCTCCAATTACCATATTCCTTGTCACACTGTAGGGAAGTTCATTCATCCAAACCATGATGTCATTCATGATGCGAGTAAGCACTTCAGAAATATGTGCTACAAAATTGCTTGTTGTTTCATTCCAACACAAAGCGAAGAATGCCAGAGAGATGTACAAGATCAATGTCGATAGCGGAATCACAATAAAATTGGATAGCAGGAAGTAGTTGGGAAACTGATGAAAATAATAAACGCTTAGAGGGAATGTGGCTATCTGCGCAGCCAATGAAACAGAGGTCAGTTGCCATGCCCACAGCAGCAATTTATTCTTCACATAAATGAGGGAAGTAATTTTTTTCTGAAGAACTACGATGCCGAGCACAGCGAGGTACGACAGCTGAAACCCAAGCTCAAGAATCATGAATGGATTGATGACCAGCAGCACCAGCGCCGATGCACTCATGGTATTGAAGATGTTGTTTTGTTTTTGAAAATTATCAGCGATGATGAAGAAGGTAAACATCAGAGAAGCGCGCAAAACAGAAGGAGAGAAGCCGGTAAGTCCGGCATAGACCCATAAGATGACAACGGGAATTATGGTTTTCGCCCATTTGAATTTGTTCTTGGGGAATAGTCTGCGCATCAATGGCGACAGCAAGACATAAATGAGCCCGACGTGTAAACCCGACACCGCCAATACATGAATAGCTCCTGTAGCGGCATATGCCGACATCAACTCCATGTCGATATCACTCGTTTTGCCTAACACCAACGCCGACAGCACGGCAAACTCCTGCTGTTCCATTTTCTGTTGACTTAATATTTCCAAAAGATGCTCACGGCATGCGATGAACATTCCCAGAAACGAATGCCTTGGCGGTGAGGAGTGCAGCAACCACGAATTGCTATCAGCGAATGCCTGATAATAGATTTTGTGATTGCCGAGATAATTCGCGTAATCAAATTCGAATGGATTGCGCACGCTGTTCACTTCATTGAGATCGCAATTGATGAAGATTTCATCATCAACGCGCAAACGACGTGAAGCCGAATCAGCCCGGATGTAAAGCAACAACTTGCCTTGAGTTTCTATTTGAAAATTGTCATCGCCGACTGCGATTACTGAAACCACCACCTTCAACGATTTTTCTTTGGACGTCGGGGCTTCATCAAGTCTCACTTTTGCAACTTTTCCTTCTTGCCATTGGCGAATGAAATAATCAACATTGCGCCTGGGATCGGCCATTGTGGTGAGCAATACGCCCAATAAAAAAAACATGGCCGTAAAAAGCAATGCCGGCACAAAGCGATATTGAAATGCGATTTTCTTTTTGCGGAAATGAATGACGCAAGCTGCCAGTGTAAAAAACATCAACAGACAAATAGTAACAGCGAGTGAAAAATGGAATGACATCGCGAACAGGATTCCGGTTCCAAGAGGCAACAGCAATCGCAACAGAGGAGATCTTTTCCAGACATACAACATATGGGCGTCAATTGCACAAATATGTTGAACATGAACAGAATCCCTTTTTCGAATTATGCCTTATTGGAATGACATAAAAAAAAAGGTGTTCGTAAGAACACACAACACCTACTCCATCATACCTGTTCACCAACAATAAGATATTCTAAATTGGAATAACACCGATTGGACAAGTGTAATAGTCCAATCTATGCTTCGCCAGATTGGACTAAACACTTGTAAGTATCGGCATTTACCACTATATGATTTCTCAAACATGGGCCTGTTTCATAAATCACATTGGTATTATTTGTTATTGGGTAATTGAGTTATTCGATCAGTATGTGAGTTGCTATTATTGTAACGCATCGCGCCGCATATCGCAGAGTTGCAGCCTGCTGACCCAATAACTCAATAACCCAACAACGAAGAATACCGATTGGACAAGTGTAATAGTCCAATCTTTACTTCGCCAGATTGAACTAAACACGTGTATCCATCGGCATTTACCACTGTATGATTTCTCAAACATTGGCATGTTTTATAAATCAAATTGTGAACGTGGCTGGAAAATTTTACAGGTTGTAAATATAATTTTCTTAATTGAATTTTGCTGAGTCGAACTGAAACGGATGTGGGCTCTGCTGAGGAGCAACCTGCTAGGGATAGGTTCTTCCCGATGAAGTTATCATCTATGACGTCACTTGCAATTGCAGGTGGCGCTTGTTTTTGATGATACTTCAGAGGGTTTATGCCTCTAAAAAACCTACGCAGCTTTGTATTCATGTGGAGTTTTGTATTGCAAGGATTGATGTGGTCTTACAGTGTTGTAATCTTCTATCCAGGTGTCTGTCATTTGTTGTGCATGCTTTATGTTCTTGAATAGTGTTGCGTCCAAAACGTCTTCTCTATATGTGCGGTTGAACCGCTCAATGATGGCATTCTGTGTGGGTTTTCCGGGCTGTATTCTGCTCCATTCAATGTTGTTTTTACACATCCATTTCTGAAAATTTTTACTCACAAATTCCGGCCCGTTATCGGTTCTTATGCGCGATGGCTTGCCATGTTTTTCGATGGCTTTTTCCAGTGCTTTTATCACTGATAGCGATGGTAAACTATAGGCGATGGCGATGCCCATACATGCTCTGTTATGATGGTCAATGATGTTGAGAGTTCTTATTTTTTGACCGCTTGTGAGGGCATCGCTGGTGAAGTCAATACCCCATTCCATCAATGGTTTCAGGGGGATGCTGATAGGATTTGCTGTTTCCATTTTGATGCGTCTTTTTATTTTCTTATGCAGCGCAAAACCTTCCTGTTCATACACCCTTCTGATGCGCGATGAACCTATTTTTGGATGTTTCTTTTGCACCAATGCTATCACTTTCATACGTCCTTTTCTACTGTCTCCAATCACTTCTTCTATCATCTTTTTTATCTTCTTATCACGTTTCGGCATTTTCTTTTTGTAGTACTTTGTTGTCCGACAACATTGCAATGCTTTGCATGCCCTAGTATGGCTAATGGGGTATTGCTTTTTGATGTATCCCAATTGCTGCTCTCGATACCGTGGCGTTAAAACTTTTTTGAAAGAAGGTCTTTTATGATGTCGTGATCAAGGCTTAGATCGGCATACATTTTTTTCAACCTTGCGTTCTCTTGTTCCAGAGATTTGAGCTTGCGAAGTTCCTCCACTTCCATCCCGTTGTACTTCTTTTTCCAATCGTAGATGGTGGCTTCTGAGATGCCATGCTTGCGCGCAAGCTCCACTGCGGTGTGCCCCGCTTCTTTCTCTTTTAGAATCGCAATGATTTGTTCTTCTTTAAATCTTGATTTTTTCATTTGTACAAATTTTACTCGTTAAAACGTTTGATACTCTAGTTTTAACCTGTATAAATTTAGCAGCCTAGTACATGATGACTTGTCTGAGTTTACTCATTCTGATGGGGTTGTTGGACATGTTATTTGATTGGCAGAACCAGATTTTGGTCCCTGATCAAATAACACTCAACC
>JAYTMF010000150.1:0-12501 GCA_043728755.1 Flavobacteriales bacterium | reverse complement strand
GATAGGATACAGCAGAATTTATCTTGGAGTGCATTATCCCGGAGATGTGCTTGCCGGGGCGTTATTTGGAATGATGTCGGGATGGCTCGTTGCGCGCTTGTTTGCCTCTTTAATTGCTAAATTTAAGCTGGCATGAAGTGGTTATTGGTTTTTTGGGTGGTGGTATTGGATCCGTTGGAAGATTTGCTTTGAGCATAGCCTTTAAGGATTTTGCGGTTGCATTTCCCTGGCCAACATTGCTTGCCAATGTTTTCGCAACGGTTGTGATCGGGGTTATTTATTTTTGTGTGAAGTCACAGCCATCTTCAGTATTGCTTTTGTTTGCAACTGGATTCTGCGGTAGACTCAATACGTTTTCGGCAATTATCCTTGAAACATTTCAACTTTTAAAATAGGGCAGCCTTGCGCTTGCGGCGCTGAATGTCTTCATCTGTGTCGGTTGTGTTTTTATTCTGTTTCTGTTAGCTAAGTGGTTTTCCGGGAAAGAGTGAATATTTTCACTGAAGTTTCAACGCTGTTCTTGAATCGTGGTCTCCGTTGTTGTTCTTGGAACTCCAACAATCATCAGTATTTATCGGAAAGTGGGTGCGTACACAAAGTAGATTCGTGGTGTTGTTTAGTCCAAGGTAGAATTTTGAAAAAACCCGTTCCCTTTAGTTTTATGGATGTCATGCGCATTTTACTGTGGGTTATGCTCCTTTCAGCTATGTCATGTCATAAAGTGGAAATGTCTGCTCCGCCTACAATTGTGGAAATATTTACACCAAGTGAACACGGTGTTGGCTATCACGCATTGGCAGGAAAAATCAATCGCTTTTACATCACCGCCGCTGATGATAAAGCCTTGAAGGAAGTTATGATCACATTGTCTCGCAGTAAAGATTTTCATGCGCACTCCATACACGCAGGCAGTTCTAGTCCTACTTTCAAATCACCGAACATGGGTGTTTGGAATCCAGAACAAATGATTGCGGTAAATGGTGATGATACTACCGTTATTTTCAAGTTTAGTGCTCCTAACAATATCAGTGGCGAATGGGATCTTTATGTTTCTGTCCTTGATGATGACGGTAATATCAGTTTTAGACATGAGGTAGTCAGTGTAATGAATGACAGCATACCGGCCATCTTACCAGTATCGACATCACACGGCGCAAATGATGACGGAGTTATTGAATTGAATGTGCATGATGTTTTCGTGGTAGAAGGAAATATTCTCGATGCAGATTATTTGCAAAGTGTTGAAGCAGCAATCTATCACAACGGTGAAGTGATCTGGCAGCATGAATGGATACCTGAGAACACATGGATGTTCGACATGACTCAGATTAGTATACCTCCATTCAATGGATCCGGAAAATATGAGTTACAAATCAGAGCAACTGATCTCAATGGATGGAGCAATTGGATACGTGCGGATTTTTCCGTGATATAAGAGACAAACTTTAACCAAGGAATTTGTTTTACCTTTTAAGAATTGACATAGAAAAAAAATCAATAAAATGAAATTTAGCATGAATAAATTAATTTATGGTGCATTGACCTGTTGTTGTTTGTTGTTGTTTGCATCAATGAACAATGTTGCTGTTGCTCAATGTTCGGGTGGAGAAACAGAATTGGTATTATCCAGCACTACCGATAATTGGGGATATGAATGCTTCTGGCAGATCACACCACAGGGAAATGCGTGCAATGTGGGCATGATCGCTGAAGGTGGAAATGGGATGCAAGTAGGATGCAATGGTGGTGGCGACCAGGTCGCAACAACCGCTCAAGGATATGCAGACAATACCACAATTACAGAAAGTGGAATTTGCCTTACCATTGGTGCTTCATATACATTGCATTATGTTGATGACTATGGAGATGGCGGCGCCAGTTTCGGATTGAATCTTTTTGGATTTGATTTGTTGAGCTACGGTGGCACCGGCGCTGGTGGCACATTTAATTTTACCGTGGTAGAACCTCAGGCTTACGATGTTAGCGGGATACAGGTGCTCAGTTATTCTTACGTACAACCGGAAGCCGTTGATATTCGCGGTAAGTTCTTCAATAATGGAAGTGCTACCATCACATCTCTCCAAATGAGTTTCGCTGTTGATGGCGGAACAGCGGTGACTGGAATGGTGTCGGGTTTGAACATTTTGCCATTTACAGCTTTCGAATTATCTCATCCCAATACCTGGAATGCCGCTTCAAATGGCGATCATACGGTTGTTGTCTGGATGAGTCAAATCAATGGCAACGGCGATATGAATACGTCCAACGATCAGGCATCACGCACAATTGCCGTTGGACCCGGTATTCCGGATTTACTCGACAGCTATCTTGTATTTACTCCTATGCCCGAAGCTATATTAAGCATTGGTGTTGCTGATCCACGTGATCTTGACTTTCATCCAGTCCTCACTCGCAATGAATTGTGGGTGGTGTTGAAGAGCACGGAAAACGCAGGTGGGAAAACCGTGAAAATTTCAAATGCGGGTAATGGTAATCAAACAAGTCTCACACAGACCGACGGCAACGCATGGCACTTTATGTCTTTGCCAACAGGTATTGCATTTTCAAGGAATGAAAATTTTGCGACTTCGCCAGGTGTGTTTGATGCCAATCATGACGGTGGCGAAGCGTTCACCGGTCCTGCGCTTTGGAGCAGTGATCCTGCTATTTATGCACAACCAAGCGGTGGCAATGGAAGTCATCTGGACATGCTGCATGAAAGTCCATACAGCATGGGTATTGCATGGGAAATGGGTAATAAATTTTGGGTGACATGTGGTGATCACAACGAGATCATGAGTTTTGATTTTAGTGATGACCATGGACCAGGAAATGATTACCACGGCGACGGCATTATCTACAAATATCCTATTCCTGGTTACACTGAGGATCCACAACATGAAGTGCCTGATCATCTCGTTCTGGATCATCAGACCGGATGGTTATACGTGTGTAATTCACAACAGAATCGCGTGATCAGAATCAACACTGCCACAGGAACTCCCGGCGCAAATGCTACTCCTCATGAAGATGTTGCTGTATATAAATACATGGACAATTTTGTTTGGGAGTCATACATCACGACAGGCCTGGACGAACCTACAGGTATTGATATTGTTGGCAATCACATGATTGTTTCCAATTATAATACAGGCGATATTAATCTCTATGACATCAGCGGGAGTTCACCAATTATGCTCGGCGTCATCCCCACCGGAAGCAACGGCATCATGGGAGTAAAGGTTGGTCCTGACGGACTCATCTGGTATGTAAATAGTGTCTCAGATCAAGTGATGCGCGTTGAATTCGGGCCCGTTTCAGTGAATGAAGTGGAAGAAGCCGTTGTGCTGAATGCATGGCCAAACCCGGCAGGTGATGTGCTGAATTTTAGTTATTCGAATACCATGAATTTGAACAATGCATACATCAATCTAATAGACATTTCCGGAAGAATCGTAATGCAGGAATATTTTGGCAACAGACATTCTGTTCGGATGAATATTGGCTCACTACCAAATCAGGTATATACAGCTATTATCCGAAGTGATGACCATGAGATGTTTGTGAAAAAGATCGTTGTACAACATTGAGCTCTTCTGGAAATTTTGATGTGTGATGATTTAGGGAGTCACGCAGAAATGGACTTAGCAGCAGAAGCAGACGCAAAGACACGGCAACAGAAATAAATCTCCCTTGCAATGTGTAGTCATACATCGTATGCTGATTTCCATTCACATCGGTGACAGTAAATTCGTAACAACTGATCCTGCGCTGGAGTTGGTCAATTGAGCTTGCACTGATACAGTGAATCTGGCAGCGATGAATAGTGCCTAGAGTGTTTTCATTTTGGTGTAAGGGATGAGCTTGATTCATGTGAGGTAAGGATACCTGAGACATGAATTTCTATTTAGCGTTGCTAGTGGAATTTATTCTCACCATTGGACAGTAATTTCGCGACCAATTATTTATTATGAAGTACCAATTGCTCTTGTTGTTTTTTGCTGTGTTAATGGGTTGCGCTGCAACAGAGCCTTTTGCCGCAGTGAAGACCTCTCCGGAAAATGTGCGTCCGAAGTTGATTATTGGCATCACAGTGGATCAAATGAGGTATGATTATATCGAAAAGTACTGGGATGACTTTTCCGAGAGTGGATTCAAGAGATTAGTTGGCGAAGGATTTTTTTGCAGAAACATGCAGTATAATTATATGCCTACCTATACCGGTCCCGGGCACGCTTCGATATTCACAGGTACTACTCCAAGCTTACATGGTATTATCGAAAACGACTGGTACGAGCGTTCAAGTGGACTGACTATATATTGTTCTTCTGACAGTACTGTGCAGGGAGTGGGCACCACCGGTAAAGCCGGACAAATGTCGCCACACTACCTCACAGCTTCAACAATGGGCGATGCAATTGAACTTTTTACAAATGGAAGATCCAAAGTATTTGGTATTGCATTGAAAGATCGTGGTGCTATTCTACCCGCAGGAAGAATGGCTGATGCGGCATATTGGTTTGTCGGCGCTGATGAGGGTAATTGGGCTACAAGTTCATGGTATATGAATGAATTGCCTGCATGGGTGAAAAAGTTTAACGAGCGTGGTTTGGCCACTGAATATTTGAATCAGACGTGGACATTATTGAAGGACGAATCCGGGTATGATGAAAGTCTTCCTGACAACAACGCATACGAGACTCCTTTTAAAGGAACGCTTCGTCCGGTTTTCCCCTATGATCTTCCGGCATTGCGAGCTATGAATGGCAATTTTGAATTACTGAAAGCAACACCATTCGGAAACGCCATGTCACTCGACTTTGCAAAAGCGTTGATAGAAGGCGAGGAGTTGGGGATGGATGAAATAATCGACATGCTGTGCCTTAGTTTTTCTGCGACCGATTATGTCGGACATCAATTTGGTATTCATTCCAAAGAAGTACAAGACTGTTATATGCGGTTGGATTTACAGATTGCAGATTTGATCGACTATCTTGATAAGAAATTTGGCCGCGATGGTTATTTGTTGTTTTTGTCTGCCGATCATGGCGGTACTCCAACTCCTAGTTATGTCACTAAGGAAAAAGGTATTGGTGGCTATTGGAAAAGTGAACAACTTGAATATTTCGTTGAACAGGAATTAGTGAAAAAGTATGGCCCCGGTGACTGGATTATCAACGAAGGCAATCAAAACATTTTTTTCAATCGCCCTTTGATGTATGCTTCGAAAATCAATATCAAAGAAGTTCAATATGAAGTGGCGAATATGATTCTCACTTACCCGGAAGTGCTGATGAGTTTTACTGCAAATGATCTTGCGCAATTCCGTGGAGGAAGTGTGATGAAAGAAATGGTTCAGAACGGATTCAGTCAAACACAATCAGGGGATGTAATTTATTTGTTGAAGCCGGGTTATATTGAATACGGTATGACAGGTACTACGCACGGTTCTTCATTCAACGCTGATACCCACGTGCCCGCCATCTTCTTTGGTGCCGGGGTGGCAAAAGGTGAAAGTTTTTCTCCCTATGTCATTACTGATATCGCACCTACTATTTCGTCGATATGTCGTATGCCTTTTCCTGATGCATGCACCGGCCAACCGATTGTTGAAGCAATGAAGAAAAAATAATGATTAGATACAGCGTTAGTTACAAGCAGCCACACCGACATTTTATTTCATTTGAAGCGCGGATTCCTGTTGCAGGAAGAGAATCAGTGCAGCTGCAGCTTGCAGCATGGAGGCCGGGCAGATATGAACTTGGCAATTTTTCTAAAAATATCAGAGCCTTTCAGATATCGGATGTCGACGGCAGTAAACTTTCTTTTCGCAAACTCACCAAGGATCTTTGGGAAGCGGATTGCAAAGGTCTTCAGGAAATTGTTCTTGCCTACGAATATTATGCTGCTGAACTCAATGCCGGTTCATCCTTCCTTGACGAAAAACTATTTTACATCAATCCCGTCAATTGTTTTTTATTTCTCGCTGATCAACCTGAGATGGCATTCGAAGTTTCGCTGGATCTGCCGGAGAATTATACATTGGCATGTGGTCTGAACAAGATTTCGCATAATGTGCTAAGCGCAAAGTCTTTCGATGAGTTGGCAGATTGTCCTCTGATCGCGAGTGCGGATTTACGTCATCTTCAATATCACATCGGAAAACATGTTTTTCATATCTGGATAGAAGGAGATGTGAGCCTTGATGAACCAAGATTGGTGAATGAGTTTGTTGCCTTCACAAAGTCTCAATTGATCATGTTCGGTGATATACCCTGCGATGAATATCATTTTTTGTTTTTGTTCTCTCCATATTTTGTTAGGCATGGTGTAGAACATAGCAATAGCACCGTCATCGCAATGGGACCTGCCGCTGATTTTCAAAGTGAACCGCTTTTTAAAGATTTGCTCGGTATCAGTTGTCATGAGCTTTTTCACACATGGAATGTCAAAAGTATTCGACCCGTTGAGATGTTGCCATATGATTTTACAAAGGAAAATTATTCGCGACTCGGATACGTGTATGAAGGTGTTACAACTTACTATGGTGATTTGCTGTTGTGGAGATCAGGATCATTTAATGATACAGATTGGTTGAGCGCGGTCGAAGAAAGATTGCAAAAACATTTGGAGAATGCCGGGAGATTCAATTTGTCTGTGGCCGATAGTAGTTTCGACACATGGCTCGATGGATACGGCGCCGGAATTCCGTGGCGTAAGGTCTCCATTTACAATGAAGGTTTTCTCATCGCAATGATTTGCGATGTGATGATTTTGAATAACAGCGATGGAAAATATTCGATGGATGATGTGATGAAGGTTCTCTACGAAGACTTTGGTAAAAAAGGAATTGGTTATTCTGAAGAGGATTATTTCAGCATTGTGAAGCACTTTTGTGGTGAAGAGGCCAAGGGTATTTTCGATGATCTTATAAACGGAACATCAGATTATTTACCCTATTTACTTAAAGTGATGGAGATATTGGGGTTGGTCTATACAGAATCACCCTCAAATAAGTGGAATGAGTCTGCTTTTGGTTTGAAAGTAGATGAAAGTGTTGGAAAAATAACAGTGGCAGGTGTGATGGCTGACTCGCCTGCCGATCGTGCCGGACTTTGGGAGGGAGATGAAATTATTTCCGTTGATGGAGTCAATCCGTACAAGAATTTCCCGTGGCTTTTGAAGATGAAAAAGGAAAATTCAGAGCTTAAAATTTTTCGCAGAGGAAAAATGCTCGATATCAAACTTTCGGAAGTGGGAACAACCTGGGAGAAAAAATATCGCATCAATACAATGGATGAGCCGACTGATTTGCAAATGCGATTTTTCAATCTCTGGAAGTATCGCTCTTAGTTTCCTCGTACCACGTTTTCAAAACAGCGGAATTGATATCGTTGTATGCCAGTTGCGCATCCACGATTTTGTTATTTACCAAATAAATAGCCGGAAAATCGGGCCCCGACATTTTCATGAAGTAGTGAAGTGACGAAAAATAACTGTACGGCAATTGTGACATGTTCGTTTCGCGAAGGAACTTTGAAAGTTCTTGTTTTTCACCACAGAGGATCAAGTATATCGGTAATTCCGGATGGCTTCTTTTGATTGCTTCGAAGCGTGTTGCTGCGAGTTTGCAATGACTGCAATTCAACAAGAAGAATGCAATAATCTTTTTCCCTTGAGTTAAGTCGAAAGTGGGAGCTTTTTCGCTCGTGAGGGTGTAGAGCAATTCTAGCGGAAGGACATTTTTTTCACCTCCTGCCGTTGCAACTTTATTTGGAAATGAAAGGGGGTTCAACACGAAGGGCGCAGTCAGGCTGAGTACTCCGAAAAATAGAACAACAGCATTCCTCCATCGTGTTGACCATTTGATAGGTTGTTGCCAAACCCAATAAGTAAGTGAAAGGAGGAATATGTTCTTCATTATTCCTTCAGCTGGACTTAGGCTGATGGCATTGCCCATGCACCCGCAGTTTCCGGAATTGCCTTCGGTTACTACAATGAACGAGAGGTAGAGTGTATATAGCGCAAGTGATACGAAAGAAAGACTGAGGAAGAGTTTGTCATATATGGCCAATAGAATTCCTATTCCAATGATAAGTTCACTTGCGATGAGTAAGCGTGCCTCAAACATAACAAGTAACTCGCTTCCCAAATGATGTATGAGTAGATCGTTTTCGAAAAACTCCACCGGATATAGTTTGAGAATTCCCGAAACAATAAAGGCAATGGCCAGAATTGCTCTGCTGATATGTGAAACAATGGAAGATGTTTTCATTTCATAAAAAAAACGATTCATCGGCAATGATCAAATGGCTGCCGCCGGCACTTATGCCGATTGGACAAGTGTAATAGTCCAATCTTTGCTTCGCCTGATTGAAGTAAACACTTGTATTCATCGACATTTGCCACTGTAGGATTTCTCAAACATTGGCTTGTTTTATAAATCACATTGGTATTATTTCCGCACTGTAACACAAATCACCGTGATGCCTCCGCTGACGTTTTCGCTGGCAGCGCAAAATTCCTCTGCTCCCTTTTTGGTATCTCTGAACGTTGAACCTTCCGCCTCCACAGTGTCTCCGGATCCGGTGGCCGTGCATTTGCAAGCATAATCTTTTTTACAGGAATTTAGGCCCATTGCCATTAAAAGGATTGATGTCAGAATGAGAATCCACCTTTTCATAGTCACCGATTTTTATAATGTGAAATTGATATCGCGAATTTAGTGGTGCTGCAGTTGGGGCGATTCATAGCTAAACTTTTAAACCACGAGCGGTGATTATGTCTTTTTGATTGCGTAATATTTCAAGCTTCGCAACACTAGTTTTGGCTTTTGATCATGTCGATTTATTCATGTCCCTATGAAAATTATTCCATTCCTTACAGGCCTTTGCTTTGCCATGCTCGCGGTTGTAGTTGTTCTTTTTCACCAAGAATATATTGCATTTATTGATCAATTCAAACTGCCGTCGAATCTGTCTTTTACAATCTATAGATTGATTGTTGTCATTTGTTTGGTGGAAGCTGCAAAGCTGATCGTTATTTCAACATATAAGCCGCAGAATAATGCTCGCCGTGATAATTTCACCATTGGTATTGCTCATTTGGCAAAGTTGTCATACGTACTCATGGCGCTGGTTCTCGTGATTTCACTTTTTAACGTGACTATTAAAGAGGCCGTCACCACTTTGAGTTTCGTTGCAGCAGCCATTGTACTGATGACCAAAGACTACATCTCTAATTTTATAAATGGAATGTATTTGACTTTCGCCAAGGTGATCAATGTGGGCGATACGGTGGAAATTGGAGACAATAGAGGGAAAATTCTTGATATCACCCTCACCAATGTGCACCTGCTCAATGATGATGACGATCTTATTTATATCCCCAACAATAAGGCGTTCAGCAACGAGATTATCAATTACACGCGTCGTCAGTTAAAGAAGAGTAATGTTGAATTTGAAATGGAAGTGGAATATGTTCCCACTGTGGAATCGCTTGAAGAAGAGCTAGTGAATTCCCTTGGTGAGCTGAATGAATTGATCCAGACGGGTACATGCATTCTCAAAGTTCAGGCTGTCAAGCACGAGTACGCATCTTTTAAATTTCAATACATACTTATTGATCCGCTCAACAAGGAGCAGGACAAGAGAGTGAGGAAGCATATCATTCGATTTGTCGTTAAATTGATTTCACAGCTCAGGGCACAAGCCAATTCAGAGCGTGCAGTTGCATCGAAGAGAGGCCAATCGGGAAATATCGAGGATTTGTCGCTTCCGGTGGAGCCATTCAAATGAATTTTAGGCGTGGAAATCCCCTTGTGACGGGGTATTCGAGCGAGATAGTTTATATATGTTGAAAATAATTTTTAAATCAGCGCAGCATTTTTACATTTTTGCTACCTGAATTGTCATCGAATGAAAGTCTTCTGAAGACGACAGTTTTAGTAAACTTAATAATGGGCAAATACAATTCTATTCGACAATTCATGCAGGAGAACTACCTGCACTTTAATGCTGCCGCTATGATTGACGCAGCTAAAGGTTATGAAGCGCATCTGGCGGAGGGCGGAAAGATGATGGTGACTTTGGCCGGCGCGATGTCTACAGCAGAGCTTGGAATTTCTCTTGCCGAAATGATTCGGGAGGGAAAAGTGGATATTATTTCCTGTACAGGAGCGAATCTCGAAGAGGATCTGATGAACCTCGTGGCGCATGATCACTATGAACGTGTTCCGAATTATCGCGATCTTACTCCTGAACAGGAGTGGGCACTTCTTGAGCGTGGACTGAACCGTGTCACAGACACTTGCATTCCGGAGGAGGAAGCGTTTCGAAGATTGCAAAAGCATATTCATCATCTCTGGAAAGAAGCCGACGAAAAGGGTGAACGCTTTCTCCCGCATGAGTACATGTATAAGATGTTGTTAAGCGGAGTATTGGAACAATATTATCAGATCGATCCTAAGAATTCCTGGATGATTGCCGCTGCTGAAAGAAATCTCCCCATCATTGTACCGGGATGGGAAGACAGTACGATGGGAAATATTTTCGCCAGCTATTGTATCAAGGGCGAAATCAAGCCTTCGACCATGAAAAGCGGTATTGAGTACATGACATGGTTAGCAAAGTGGTATATCGACAACTCTGCAGGCAAAGGCGTGGGGTTTTTTCAAATCGGTGGTGGAATTGCCGGCGATTTCCCAATTTGTGTCGTTCCGATGCTCTATCAGGATATGGAGATGCATGAAATTCCTTTCTGGAGTTATTTCTGCCAAATCAGCGACAGCACAACAAGTTACGGTAGCTATAGCGGCGCTGTACCCAATGAAAAAATTACCTGGGGCAAGCTGGATATAAAAACTCCGAAATTTATTATTGAAAGTGACGCAACAATTGTTGCACCCCTCATATTTGCATGGTTATTAAATCATTGATATTCGCATCATAAATTAAGCGCACAAAAACATGGCAGCACCTTTAAAAAGAGTCATTAAAGATTATAACTCTCTGGGACAAGAACACATTGACCTCATCAATGAACACTTTCCAAATGGTTTTGAAAATGATAATCTGGTGTCGTTTGTTACACCAAAAGGTCAATTCATTAAGGCCCTTGAAGTGAGAACAACCGATACGATTTACCTGTTTAAGATTGAAAAGAACATGAAGGTAGATGACGAGGAAAATCAGGAAAATGAAGGCGCGGCAATGTCTGATTTTGAAGGCATCAAAGGCTCTGATGCCGATGATGCGGAGCTAGATGACATGGAGGATGAAGACGAAGTTGATGCTGATCCGGTAGATGCAGAAGCTGAGGCTGATGCCGAGGACGACGATGAAGATTGATCTGTTGACGTCTAGAAATATTAGAAGCCGTTCACGAAAATGAACGGCTTTTTAAATTGAATAGAAGTTAATATCAATGAGTGCGTTTGCTTCATCCATACGGTCGTGGTTTCAGTCTTGGAAATTCATTTTCGAAAATGGACTCGTTCATTTTTTCCTATATCCTATTGTTATCTCTGTCCTTCTATCGATGGGTTCGTTGGCGATAATAGGGTCATGTGTTTCTTTCGTCATGGACTTCATAGGGCTAAAATTCGATATAGAGCCGCTCAATGGCGGTTTTTGGCAAAACATTCAAACGGCTTTTTCAGGAATTGCGATATATGCCACAGCTTTTGTTTTTTCTCTCATCGCGTATTATTTGTTTTTTCGTGTGCAGAAATATCTCGTGCTTATTTTGATGTCGCCTGTCATGGCGTTATTGAGTGCGCGTGTGGACGAAGTACTCACGGGAACCGATGTTCCTTTGAATACACTTCAATTTGTCAAGGATATCATACGCGGAATTCTTTTGGTGGTACGCAACTTTTTGATGGAACTGGCTTTGACAATGTTTTTATGGTTCGTCACTTTCTACCTCGCTTTAATGTTGCCAGTGAGCATTCTTTTTTTTGCACCGTTGGCTTCTATCATCTCATTTTTTATCGGTGCTTATTATTTCGGATTTTCTGTGATGGATTATCGAAGTGAACGTCACAAACTGAGTGTCAAAGAAAGTATTTCGTTTGTCAGGAGAAACAAAGAAGTTGCCATTGGAATCGGCGCAATATTCGCAATCCTTTTCTGGATTCCTTTCGTTGGTGTTTCTATAGCAACAATTACTTGCACCGTTGCTGCTATGCTGGCCATTGTTCAGAAGAGCCCAGGCGACAATTTGACAACTTAAATTGTTTCAATCAAAGATTGTTTATTCGTATGGATTGCTCTTTGCGAACTTATGCCGAATGGACAAGTGTAATAGTCCAATCTTTGCTTCGCCAGATTGAAATAAACACTTGTATCCATCGGTATTTACCACTGTATGATTTCTCAAACATTGGCCAGTTTTAGAAATCACTTTGGTATAACACATCGACTCAATGGCGCTCAGTGCAAAAGGTAGTTCAAGTAGTGATTATTTACATGAAAGCGTGTCTGATTGTCGCTTCAGAAG
>JAYTMF010000149.1:0-6788 GCA_043728755.1 Flavobacteriales bacterium | reverse complement strand
TACAACCGCGAATGGATCTTCAGGGATGTAACCATTCAATTTCCTGAAGGTTCACGTTGTGCCATACTCGGTGGAAATGGTTCAGGGAAATCAACTTTACTGCAGATCATTTCAGGATATCTCTCGCAAAGTGAAGGCCAAATGATGTGGCGAAAAGATGGTCATGAAATCAAAACCGATTCCATCTATCCACACGTTTCCATTGCCTCTCCATATCTGAATCTTTATGATGATTTTACGCTCATTGAAAATGTAGATTTTTTTCTACGCTTCAAAAAATTACGAAACGGAATTGACGCGCATCAGTTTGCTGAAAAAATAGAACTGGAAAAACATCGCGCAAAACAGATCAAATTTTTCTCGAGTGGAATGCGACAACGGTTGATGTTAGGCCTCGCCATACTTGCTGAAACACCACTGCTGTTGATGGATGAGCCGACATCGCATCTCGATGCAGCTGCCGTTCGATGGTTCCAAAATTTGCTGTGGGAAAATATCGGTGATCGAAGTTTATTCGTTGCTTCCAATTCACACGCAGAAGAAATCTTTCTTTGTCAAAAGCAAATCCTTGTGGAAGATTACAAGAAAAAATAAAGCTATGCTTTCAAATTTTTTCATTGGCTTCGAACAAAACACTATTGGTGCCCGGGACGCAAAAGATCATTCACTGTTTTCACCGGATTGAAAGTTGACACCGGCACTTCAACGAACACGGTATTCCAAAGCGCCATTGCACCGTTCCATAAGCCCGGCCATTCCAGTGCTTTGATTACTTTACCCCGATAGAATTTTTCAGAAACAAAACCGGTGCTGTAATCGATGAATTGTTCCAGCGCATAATTCTCGCCGTTGCGATTTCTGATAGAACATATAATATCGACAGGATTGAAATGCGTGGCAGTGGACAGGATCTTTGACTGGTGCAGATCATGCAAATCCACCTGACTCTTCTCCACAATTTGTTTTGAAAGATAACCACCGGTCATCCTGACCCAGAATGGGCCACCACCGGGTTCGCCTTCATTGCGTACCATTCCGCATACGCGAAGCGGACGATCAAGTCGAAGTCGTGCGTATTCGCGAAGTTGAGTGGTATTCATGCCCAATGGTAAACCCGGTTGAAACCAAAGTTGAATAAACTCCAACGCTTCCTCGAGCACTTCATCATTCTCAGATGACAGCGCATTCAGAAATCGATTCACTTCACTTTTCAACTCTATGAGAACACCTGCCAGTACTTGTTTATAATATACAGATTCATCCAGTTGAGCAGCCGTAGTCACGTTATCAATATTCTTTATGAAGATGATATCTGCTTCCAGTTTACCCAAGTTTTTAATCAGCGCACCATGTCCACTGGGACGAAAGAAAAGTTTGCCGTACTCATCACGCACGGGGTCATTGTTCTTGTCAAGTGCAATGGTGTCGGTACTTTCCTCTTGAACACTGAAGTCAACCTCGATATGCTCGAAAACAAAAGAGTTGATACTTTCATTGAGGTAATTTGAAACCGTTTCGAAATGTTGGGGAGCGATGGTGAAGTGAATACGACATCTGCCGTCGGCCTGCTTCCCGTATTGGATGGCTTCAATCAGATGTTCATCAAAAGCGGTACGCAATTCATTTTCATACTTGTGAAAGATGACCATTCCTTTCAATTGTGCGTCATAATTCAAACCTTCTGGACTCAATATGAAATCTATTATTTTTTCCCATTGACTTGAATTTACCAATTGCGAAAGAGACAAATCCTTCTCCGCCATTTTCGCTTCGAGCAATGGCACGAACGGAAACATATCAAAATTGACAATAAATTCTTCGGCCAATTCAGATACAGAATCTGAAGAATAATTATGCAGGTGCTTGAACATTCTGCTGGCGGCACCTGAGGCAGGAACAAATTTCAACTTGGTGAATTTGTCTCCCTCTGTTTCAAAAATTTTCTGGTAACGGTGGCATTCAGCACCACTCAAAGTAAGTAAACCATCCGAAGGAGAACAAGGCCTTTCCAGTTTGATGGGCCTTGTATCTTTTGTAAACTGATAGATCTGTTGCATGAGAACCGAAAGCGACATTTGTCGCTTCATCAAATCCTTTTCGTCATCCTGACTGATAAACATATAAATAGTTGTTGGAGCCACTCTACGATGCAAAAACGGATTTGCATAATCCTTGCCGCCAGAGCACAAATTTAGAGATTTGAAGAATTGCGATTTGAAATTTTTAAGACCAGGTGTAGACAACTCCAACAAGAGAATGCGGAATCATACATTATGAGGACGCGAAAAAAGCGAAGACCACAGTTACATGATTCAATAATA
Organism: Flavobacteriales bacterium; assembly: GCA_043728755.1. Taxonomy (GTDB): domain Bacteria; phylum Bacteroidota; class Bacteroidia; order Flavobacteriales_D; family Sanyastnellaceae; genus JAIBBG01. The sequence goes on along the minus strand of JAYTMF010000149.1, from coordinate 4,467 downwards.
TTCCGGGTGAGCGAAGAAATTTTATGATATACGAATGTGCAAAGCATGTAAAAGAAAAACCGCCTGCCTCAGATGAAAAATCATCTTATGACAAGCGGCCCTCCACCCTATATCTGTTGTATGAGCTATACAGAATCCATCCGTAGAACTCTCCGTCTGCGTGAAAAACCACGCGACCAGTTTTTTTGTCGAAGTAATATAATTCTCTTCGAATTAAACACTTCCAAAAAAAGAAAAACCGCCTGATTCCAATGAGGAATCATCTTCCTCAGGCGGCCCTCCACCCTATATCTGTTGTATGAGTGTTGCAGAAATTTTCTGCCACACTCTGCGTCTGCGCCACTACTTCGCGACAAGTATTTATACTGTTGTACACTCTTTCGAGCATAAATATTTCATCCCTGCGAAAAAGAAAAACCGCCTGATTCCAATGAGGAATCATCTTCCTCAGGCGGCCCTCCACCCTATATCTGTTGTATGAGTGTTGCAGAAATTCTCTGCGTCACTCTGCGTCTGCGCCAATACTGCGCGACAATTACTTACATTGTTGTATGCTCATTCGAGAAAAAATATTCCATCAATGAGAATAAGAAAAACCGCCTGATTCGCATGAAGAATCATTTTCATCAGGCGGCCCTCCACCCTATATCTTTTGAATGTGATGCGCAGAAACTTTGCACGTCATTCTACGTCTGCGCTATTTGTGCGCGACAAGTATTTTCGTTTTTGTAAAATCGCTGGAGAAAAAATCTGCCATCATGGAGAAAAAGAAAAACCGCCTGATTCGTATGAGGAATCATATTCCTCAGGCGGCCCTCCACCCTATATCGTTGATGTGAACGATCACTCTCTTGAATGAGGTCGTTCCAATGCGGCAGTTAATTCCAAATAAACCAGCTGGCAATTTTCTTTTACACGACAAACCAGCTTTGGTAGGCCATCTAAATTACGTAAGTGCTTGCTGTCTTGCTCGATCTGTAGTATGTCCACTTCCATGTCTTTGATACCAAGCATAGAGACGCTACTTTTAGCCTTATGGGCCAAAGGATGCAGCGATAGCGGTTCGTTCTTTCGAACGCATTCTTCCATTTCACGGATGTATTCAGGTACTTGCTGGAGAAAAAGATTGATGATGTTGTTGATCATCTCTCGGTTGCCCTGGAAGACCTGGTTCAGATACGAGAGATCGTACCGGACGGTCGTTGTTTGAATTTGCATGTGTTTTTCAGTTAGGTTCTTGTTTGTACCTATGAGTTACGAGAATGGTTACGTTTTTTTGAAAAATAAATGAGGTTCAGGCCAAATGGGTTTTCATATTTCTGGAAGATTCTTCATCTATGATGCAGTTTTTAGGTGATACATAGCGGATTGGCTCATTAACGTGACTTTAAAAAACTTGACTAAATTCGGCGCTCTATGAGGAAAATTCTTGTCACAGGTGGAGCCGGATTTATCGGGGCTCATACGGTATGTGAGCTGGTCAATGCCGGCTATACTCCTGTTATACTTGATAATTTTTCAAATACCGATGAAAGAATTCTACTTGGCCTGAATACAATTCTTGGCTTTGAACCTATTCTATATCGCATGGATTGCACAGAAGAAAGTTCCGTCAGAAAGGTTTTTGAATTAGAAAAACCTGAGGCTGTTATTCACTTTGCTGCTTTCAAGGCCGTTGGAGAATCCGTGGAGAATCCCCTGAAATATTATCACAACAATATTGATTCGTTGTTGGTTCTGTTGAAATTGATGAAAGAATATCAAGTACCAAACCTTGTATTCAGCAGTAGCTGCACCATTTATGGTCAGCCTACATCATTGCCGGTGACAGAAGAAAGTGCAGAACAGGAAGCCACTTCACCTTACGGCTACACCAAGCAGGTCGGCGAACGCATCATTCGCGATTTTCAAAAATCGACACCAGGCTTTAGATGTGCATTGCTTCGGTATTTCAATCCTATTGGAGCGCATCACAGCGGCCTGATAGGCGAATTGCCCTATGGCGTGCCGAGCAATCTGGTTCCTTATATCACGCAGACCGCGGCGGAAATCAGAAGCAATCTCACTATCTATGGTGATGACTATGCCACGCCTGACGGCACGTGTATCCGCGATTTTATACATGTCACCGATCTTGCCCGTGCGCATGTAAAATCACTCGACTGGTTGATGAATCAGGAGACCGTTTGCGAAGCCTTCAATCTTGGGCAGGGCAAAGGCAATTCTGTATTGGAAGTAGTACAGGCATTTGTGCGCGTCACCGGAGTTCAACTCAATTATGAGATCGGACCGCGCAGAAATGGAGACGTAGAAAAGGTGTACGCTGATGTTTCAAAAGCAAATCAAATGCTCGATTGGCACACTGAATTAAGTCTGGAACAGGCATTGACTGATGCGTGGCGATGGCAGCAAAATCTCGTCCTCTAATTTTTTAGCCTCAGGCATGCATTCGCTGTAGTGCGAATTCCAGCTATACCATCATGGTGTTAGAGATGATGATCCAATTGACCACAGCACCCAGACAAAATCCTGCATAGACCTGTCCATGGGTATGTGCCTCAAGATACAGCCTGGAATAAGCCGTCATGCCTGCCATTACTATTGACAATACCGGATAGATCATATCCAGATTCGGATGAATGACATTCAAAGCGAGCAGTGTGCCGAATACTCCGCCTTGAGCGAGCATATGCACAGAAATTTTCCAGTAACTATTGATGAATAGGCTGATGGCAAGCGAGACAATAACGGAAAGGAAAAAACTGTAAACCGTATTGGGGAGATGTGGCACTTTCCAACGCAGCATGGTATAGGACAACACATAATAAAAGATTACCAGTAAATAAGGACCGAATCTCTCCTTTCTGTTGCGCAATTCGATGCTCGTGAGCATGCCATACTTTATCATGATGAGCATACTGACGGCTGGAGCCACTATATTGATTCCAAGTAAAAGGAAAACGAAGAAGTCGGCTTCAGAAGGTGCGATGTAATAAGGGTCGATCGTACGCACCGACATATATATAATGAGCGGCATCCAAAGCGGATGGAAGATGATAGAAAGAATCTGCGCAGCACGATACATCAGGGGCGGAAGGTACTAAGAAAGCGATGGGAGCGAAGCGCTCCTTTACTATGGAATCTTTGAGTCATTCTGGTATTCAGCAAATTATTTACGCGACGTATCTGGTGATTTCTCACAACTCCTTTCTCAATCGCGCTACCGGAATGCCCAGCTGTTCCCGATACTTGGCAACTGTTCGTCGGGCAATGTTGTAGCCCTTCTCATTCAGAATTTTCATGAGCTTCTCATCTGTAAGTGGTCTGCGTTTCGGTTCCGCATCAATAGCGTCGCGAAGAATTTGCTTCACTTCCCTCGATGAAACTTCCTCCCCATCATCGGTACTCAAACTTTCACTGAAAAAATATTTGAGCAGATAAGTCGTGTATGGAGTTTGAACGTATTTGCTGTTGGCAACACGACTGATGGTTGAAATATCCATACCCACCATATCAGCGATGTCTTTGAGGATCATCGGCTTCAACTTGGTTTCATCGTTGGAAAGAAAAAATTCCCTTTGGTAATCGACGATGGCCTGCATGCAATAGAGCAACGTTTCATTTCTCTGACGAATGGCATCGATAAACCATTTTGCACCGTCAATTTTTTGTTTGACGAACATCATCGCTTCCTTCGCCTTGGCGTCTTTTGATTTTGCCGCTGCATAATGCTTGAGCATTTCCTTGTACTCACGACTGATCTTGAGTTCGGGTGCATTGCGGCTATTGAGAGTCAACTTCAATTCGTCATTCTCCACTGAAAGCAAAAAATCGGGAACAATGTGTTGCAATGTTCTCGCAGTCTCCATCATACTGTTGCCCGGCTTTGGATTAAGGTGTAAAATAAAATCAATGGCCGGTTTCAACTCATCTTCAGAAATATCCATTCGCTTTGCGATCTTCTCGTAATGCTTGCGTGTAAACTCATCAAAATACTTCGAGATAATCAACTCTGCCATCACCAAGTTTTCATCCTTTACCTCCGTTCTTCGGATTTGAATAAGCAGACATTCGCGCAGATTACGTGCACCTACACCGGGAGGATCGAATGATTGTAGGACAGTTAGAATTTCATCGAGTTCATCCACAGTAGTACTGATATTCATGGAGAATGCGAGGTCATTGACGATGGCAGCGAGCTCTCTTCGCAGATAACCACTTTCGTCCAGATTGCCAATGAGGTATTCCGCTAAAACTGTCTCACCCTCTTCGAGAGTTGTCATGCTCAATTGTGTGTAAAGCAAATCCTGAAAAGTCCGTCCTGCACCAATCGGCGTTTGATAATCGTTATCATCAGCACTATGGTTATTGACACTTAATTTATAGTCTGGCGTTTCGTCATCATCAAAATACTCTGAAAGATCCACTTCCTCTTCATCCTTTTCCGACTCAGCAGCGACTTCATCT
>JAYTMF010000148.1:0-2186 GCA_043728755.1 Flavobacteriales bacterium | reverse complement strand
TTTTAAATTCATCCAAACCGGCAAGCGCTTCGCCGAGTTTCTCCATGAATATGCTTCTATCCATGCTTTTTTGCGATTCTAAACCAAGCGATGAACTGTCTTCCCTTCTCAGTTCCGCGTGAGCCACCTTCCGCACATCACTTTTAGCGTATTCATTTTTACACATGTTGTGCGCAATGCTGTACAACCAGGTTTTGAATGGTCTTGATATGTCATAGAGATGTGGCTTCTGAATCAGCTTGGTAAAGAGTTCCTGTGTAAAATCCTTTGCCTTTTCACGATCTTTCCAGAGCATACGCAGGAAATAATTGAACATCAACTTCCCATAGCGATCGTAGAGTACTTCAAAAGCTTTTGAATCTCGCTGAGCTGCAAGCTGCATCAACTGCTCGTCATGTTCTCGTTCATATGGATGTTTGTACAGTGCCATACGTTAGTCGAGATGTTTTTTGATTTGCTTTTCTACTTTAAAACGCTGCGCCATCTGTATGCTTAATTGTTGAAGCTCAGCTTCTCCGGTCGTGTTGCCGATGCGACTATAATATTCTTTCAGCATCAGGACAGGCAACAAATAGTTTCTATTGATCGGATCACTATCAGCCAGCCTGGACTTTGCAAAGAGCGTTTCCCAGTTGTATGCAAGTGATGTGAGGTTTTCCAGTTTTACCTTACTATATTTCATTGCCAAGCCGGTACAATAAAGCTTATTGTTGTTTTTCTGAATAAAGTCAGGGGGCATTGTCAAAGCGACATAGAGCGACCTACCCGATTTGCCGGAAAGCAAATTATCCACTGTTAGTTCATTGCCTTCCTTAACACCAAACAATGCTTTTATCTGCGATTGATATTGTTTGCTGTTCAACCATTCAACGCATACGATTGTCACATCAGATCGGAAATTTTGCAGTTGTTGCATCATGATAAGCGGATAGGTATCCACATTTCCATTGGTAATCAGAATACCGTTTTGCTCTACACTGTTTAATACGTTTCTGTTGTACTCGACTTCCGCAATGTTGTATTGATTGCTTTTGGAAAGTAATTCTGCAAACTGCCGTTTTGCGGCATCGTCCTTTCTGATAACAGCATCGCATAGCATGTCGTCGATCAGTTCCACCTCTGTTGGCTTGATTTTATAAGCTTCCTTCAGATCTGAAAAGGACTCGTCGGTTTTGTTGGAATTGAGGTATTTGGCGTAATGAAATGCGTATGATCCGGGAACTGCTGACGTCATTCTGGAAATGATTTCATCCAATTCCAGTTGTTTTTCTTTGGTCAATTTTCTTGAGTGAGCGGTATACGATGCATATCTGGTCGCTTTGTAGAGATTGATCCATGCCGATTCATTCTTCGCATTGCGCGCTACTTCATCAGCCCAGTTGGCTGCGGCGTCAGCATATTCAATAGGCGACAACTGCTCTATGTCTACTGTGGCCACTTCTCTTTTTTGAGAAGGAGCGATTTTGGAGTCATGGGTTTGTGCCGAAAGATTGATATCGATCAGCAGCAATGCGATGAATGATGATAAAAATTTGAGTTTTTTCATTTCTAGTTCAAAGAAAGTGAATTCAAATAGTTATTACACGCGAACCGTCAACGCGTTCAAATTTTTGAAGAATTCTTTTTGCGTCGATTGTTAATTCCTTGCTCAGGTTTCGAATGCGAATAACGTGCGGAATTCCTGAATCATCATAGCTGTTGCTCCCCACAAGGTCATGCCATTTACATCAAAGTACTTCGCGCGAATAGTTCGATTGAACGTGGGTATAAAAATTTCTTTCTCGAGGACAATTGAATGCCTCAAAAAGGAACTGATCGGGAATTCGATCAACGAATGCACTTCTTTTTGGTTTGGTGTGAATACAGGCTCTGGATCAATGATACCAATAAATGGCTGCACCACAAAGTGACTTGGCGGGATATAAAGTTCAGAAAGTTTTCCAATGATTTTCAATTGATTTTCCTTCACGCCAATTTCCTCATTGGCTTCGCGAAGGGCGGCCTGCATTGCGTTTTCGTCTTTCTCCATTTTTCCACCCGGAAAGCTGATCTGATTGCTATGAATGCTTGCTCCATCCGGTCTCAACATAAATACAGTGTGCCATACGCCATTGCGCAGAAATAAAGACATAAGAACGGCGCTTTCCTTTACGGGCGGATGCATTTTCCTTGCCTCAGCAGCTGAA
>JAYTMF010000147.1:0-1637 GCA_043728755.1 Flavobacteriales bacterium | reverse complement strand
GTTCATGAAAAACGTTTCGGTGGCACGGACTTTAGAGACTCATTTTAAAGTCCGTGCAACCGTTTTTTTTACCGTTACGTTACCAACTTTCGTCGGTGTTCACGCCGTCATAGTTGACGTTTTTTTCTTGGACACGTCCCGTTTTCAGGTTGAAACGGACGTAATTTTCATTTTCACGGGCCGTGTGGCTGTTGTGCCACGAAGCGACCCGATAGAGAATTAGATATTTTCCGCCGTTTTGCTCAATGGCAATTTTAGCCGTTGCACCATACAGTTCTTTTGATTTGCTGTCAATGCCTTCATAGTTGTAATCCGACCATTCGGGATGTTGATTAAGCCACGCGTTTATTTTTCTCTCGGCTGGGCAATTCGATATTTTTGGGTACCAAATTGGGTGTTTAATGCCGTTGTCAATCGTTTTTTTTTCCCACGCAATGTCCGCTTTTTGGGCAAATACGGCGGGGGTGACGGCGGCGATGAGTACGACAAAAAGGAAGCTCTTTTTCATAAGAAAATAAAAGGTTTAATTGATTGATTATAAAACGTTTACGAACATTCAAAAGACTTTTTTTTTATAATTGGTAACGCTCATTTCTCAACAAAAAAAAATATTTTTTTATGGCTGATTTTGATAAGACTTGGCCGATTACAAGTAGTTGGGAGGGCCCACTCGGTTCTTCTACGGAACACAGTGATGAGGAGAAGTTTGGTACCGTCAAATGGGGGACAAACTTCGGTTTAACGGGAACCTATATGCGGGATTATACGCCGTGGAAAGCCTCGGACAGAGACGCCTTTATCAAAATGAACCGCGCCGACTGCGGCAAAATATGGGAAGCGACGCGCTGGAAATGGCTAAAAGGCGAACAGATTGAGCAGCAAGAAATGGCAAACCTATTGTTCGATTGGGGCGTGCGCCGTTGGAACTCTTTGATAAACGGCGTTCGGATTGCGCTCGGTCAACCGATTGCGCTGCGGGAAGAAAATGTATATCTGAAAGACAAAAAAGGGAATTTTGTCTATGAAGGTAAGGAAAAGGTTATTTTAAAATACAAAGGAGGAACGCTCATTGGACAGGGCGACGCTTATTCAACCTTAATCCTTTGTAAATCGGCGGAAATAGGCGGAAAACCCGCTGACCCAAATCAAGGCTTTTTTATCCTGACCGACTTGGCGATTCAAGAGCTGAACGCGCGCGCTAAAATGCCCAATACCAATTTTCACGCGCTGCTTAAAAGTTTGCGCCAAGCCAAAGACAAGCCTACAACTCAAAGCATTAAAGACCGTTACAACTCCTTTTTCAACCAAGGAACCCCAACGAAAGACGAATGGGAACGGATGCGCGATAAGGGCGTCCCCGTTAATTTGAGAACAAAAGGCGTGGATTTGAGTCAATACTCAAAAAAACGCGGATTAATCATAGAGAATCAGCCACAACTACAAGATGGAGACTCAGACGAAGATAATACTGTGAGAAATCTTCTAATCGGGTTAGGTGTGGCTAAACTTTTAAAAATTTGGTGATATGAACGGCAAAGGATGGGCATTTCTCGGTTTTGCGGCGGTTTTAGTCGCTGCCAGCAGTGCGGCATAGGCAGCCGGGCTGTACTGGCTCATCGGGTCGCCTGAGGCACTTA
>JAYTMF010000146.1:0-2888 GCA_043728755.1 Flavobacteriales bacterium | reverse complement strand
GGTCGAGCGTTTCTGTAAATATTTATTACAGCAACAATTCCGGAAAAGTGAATAAAGCAGAACTCGAGAAATCGCTGCAGTTTTATAATGACGGTTCATTTGGTCCTTCAATTGCTTACTCCACATTTGATCTTTAGACGAATACAGTTATGAAAAAAATAGTGATACTCCTTTCAATTCTGATAGCAGCCGGCATTCAATCGTTGGCACAATCAAAAACCATGGGGAAGGAAATCCTCAGACCACCGAGAGAATACCAGAAGCAACCTACAGGTGAAATTCTTCTTGCGAATTCTCAGAAATCTCAAAATGCTCAGTTGCTTTGGTATGTCTATAGTGACCGGGACAATAATCCAACTTTCGAAAAGCCCGAGGACGGAGCATCTCCAAGAAAGAAGATGAAGTTTATGGAGCCGTTTTTTGTCATTGAAGAGACGGATTACTTCGTCCATATTGCTGCTTATGATCCTGAAGCGGTGGATAGAGCAACCAAGAAATTGACGAAAGAGGTGGAGGATTATGGGTGGGCTCCAAAATCGAAAATGCTTTTGTGGTCGCACGCGCTAGTTGATTCTAAATCGAAGTTTACCGTGAAAGCACTTGCCGTTAATTCTATCGAAAGTTTGAAGAACAGGGCACAGTATGCCAACGAAGACGAAAAGAAATTGAGGTTGTTCAACGATCCAAACCTTAAATCCGAGAACGCTAAAGACGTAAGGTTGTATGATTTTCTTTTTGTTTTTAAAACCGAAGGCAATTCAGTATTGATTGGTAAAACAACCACATTTCTTATTACAAATTCCGATTTGAAAATGTTGGGTTGGGTTTCTAAAAATATTATTCAAACCTGGAACCAGCGGCAAACACTTGAGCCCAATTCTGATAAGGTTGCGGTGGAGGAAAGGAAAAACAAGGACATTAAAGTTTCTATGTTTTTTGATTCGCCGGCAACAGTGGATTTTCAAACAACCGGAAAGATTGCCAATAACAAAGACAACATGGATTTCAAGGATCGTTACGAGAAAAAGTACAATCCTGAATGGAAGAGATTGCCAATTTTGAGGCAAGAGGGTTCCGGAGAAACATCCATCGTCAAGACAGGTCTCGTTTCCGATATCTATGACCTTTTTGGCAATCCCATCATCTCACTCGAGGAGCAAGCGGAAATTGAAAAAGGGTACAATGATCAGCGGGAGCGTACCCGACATATCAATATAGTTTTTGTTATCGACGGTTCCAGAACGATGAAGCAGTTTTTCCCACCGGTGTACGAAGGAATCAAGAATGCTGTTGAAGTATTTTCCGTGGAAGATGCTACAGATAATAAGTTTAAATATGGTGCAGTGGTTTACCGAGATTATGTTGAGGCACAATGTGCAGAGGGCGCCATTGATATTGAACAGCGCAACCTTACCAGTAGAGCTGAAGACATCGTGGAATTCCTCTCTGATGAAGTGATCGCAAGAAACTGTAAGGACCAAGACGAGTCTCAAGCACTATATCTTGGAATTTCAAAAGCGCTGCGAATGCTTTCTCCACAGAAAAACGAAACCAATATTATCATTCTTATCGGTGCCGGCGGTAATCATGAAGCTGATAAGATGATCGACTACCCAAAACTGCTGAGAGAAATGGTGGAAACTCGAACAAGTATTTTAGCTTTTCAGGTACAGAATACCGGAAGTGATGCACACTTCGTATTTCATCCGCAAGTAAGTGATATCATTAAATACACAACCAAGCAAATTCAGGAGTCTTATAAAAACTCATTCGATGCTTCAAAACTTTCCAAAGAAATTCTTTGGACAGCAACTTCTGAGAATACTTGGGAGTTGGATTTCCCTCGTACAGCACCAATACCCGGATCAGCTGTCATGACGCTCCCCAACGATGTGATGCGTTCGGATCAGCTAAAGCAAAAAATATTTGACATTGTAAAGGCCATTGACAGATACAATGAAGAGTTGCTCAGTCAGATGGATTCCAAGTTGAAGGGTATGGGTAAAAGGACAATACTCAACGAGGGTATGTTGAATTTCCTTTCTCAAATGAATGTAGATGTCGCTCTGTTGGAGAAGTCAACCGACAAGAATCTTCAGTTCTTCACCGAAGGCTATACAACAGTTCGTTGCGCTCAACTCAATAATCCGTTGTTCAAGTATGTTCTTTTTGTGGATGATGATGAATTGTACGAATTGATCAGCACACTCGACAAAATATCGAATCCGGATTTCACAGCAGATGATTTGAGGGAACATATCTCCAACTGTTTCAAGGAAATCGTGAAGACAAATTACGGTGGTGGAAAAGAGGCCAAGAATATTCTCGAAAATAAAAGTCCCGCCGAAATCATGGAGCTTGTTACCGGCTTGCCCGCCAGCACTACGCTACTCACTGGATATAAGGTGGATGATTTCTTAAGTGCTAAAAAAGTAAATGCGGCAACCATAACCCAGATCTATGATTATCTCCGTGAGAAGAAGGAAGGACTTGATCGCATTAAAACAAATGATAATTATATGTTCAAGAGCAACGACAACGTTTTCTATTGGATTCCTCAGGAATTATTGCCGTAGTCTTCTGTTGGTCATCTATTATATATTTACCCGTAGCTTTTATACCGATTGGACAAGTGTAATAGTCCCATCTTTGCTTCGCCAGATTGAACTAAACACTTGTATCCATCGGCATTTACCACTGTATGATTTCTCAAATATTGGCCTGTTTTATAAATCACATTGGTATTATACCGATTGGACAAGTGTAATAGTCCCATCTTTGCTTCGCCAGATTGAACTAAACACGTGTATCCATCGGCATTTACCACTGTATGATTTCTCAAATATTGGCCTGTTTTATAAATCACATTGGTAGTAGCTGCGGGTATT
>JAYTMF010000145.1:0-2926 GCA_043728755.1 Flavobacteriales bacterium | reverse complement strand
CGGTGATATTGGAACCAGTCCCTTGTATGTATTGAAGGAAGTTGTGGGTGACAGTGCCATCGATGAATTGCTTGTCTACGGTGGCGTTTCCTGCATTTTCTGGACTCTCACTTTTCAGACCACTTTCAAATATATCATTCTGACTTTGAAAGCGGACAACCATGGTGAAGGTGGAATACTTTCGCTCTATGCGCTTGTGCGACGAAAGGGAAAATACCTTGCAATACCAGCCATACTGGGAGCTTCTGCGTTGCTAGCAGATGGAATCATTACACCGCCGATTTCTGTTGCATCTGCGATAGAAGGGTTGAGCAACATTAACGGACTTCAGCATATACCCACTGTACCCATTGTAATTGTGGTTATTTCCGCACTATTCTTCTTTCAAAGATTTGGTACCTATAAGTTGGGTGCCGCATTTGGCCCTGTCATGGGTGTCTGGTTTGTGATGCTCTTAACCCTTGGAGCCATTCAGATGGCTCAACACCCTAGCATCATTCGCGCGCTTAATCCTGTTTACGCCTACGACTTATTGACCAAATATCCGAAGGGTTTCTTTCTGCTAGGAGCCGTGTTTCTTGCCACAACAGGAGCAGAAGCACTGTACTCAGATCTTGGACACTGCGGCCGTAAAAACATTCGCATTACTTGGGTCTTCGTGAAGATATGTCTTGTGGTAAATTACATGGGACAAGCAGCATGGTTGATGACATTGCAGGGTAAGGAATTACTTGAGGGAAGAAATCCATTTTTTGAGATCATGCCACAATGGTTTCTAATTGTTGGAATCGCGATTGCTACAATGGCGGCTGTGGTCGCTTCGCAGGCTTTGATCAGCGGCAGTTATACACTCATAAATGAGGCGATGAATATGAATTTTTGGCCCAGAGTTGCTGTGCGTCAACCCTCAGAAATTAAAGGGCAGATCTATATCCCAAGTGTGAATATTATGCTGTGGATTGGGTGCATCCTCGTTGTTTTGCATTTCCAGACTTCTTCCAACATGGGAGCGGCATATGGACTGGCCATCACATTGACCATGATGGTCACCTCCTATTTACTGACTTACTTTCTCATTTATAAATTGAGATGGCACAAACTGATTGTGTTTGCGATGATGCTGGTGTTCGCGAGTATTGAGATTGCTTTCTTCATAGCCAATATCCGTAAATTTCCCGATGGCGGATACATCGCCATTATAATCTCTGCGATTTTCTTTTTTGTGATGTATACTATTTATTCGGGAAGAAAGATCGGAAACAGATTTACGAAATTTGTCATGCTCAATCAGTATGAACCCTTGTTAGCGGAGTTGAGTGAGGACGATAGTATTCCGAAATTTTCGACACATGTGGTCTACCTGACAAAGGCCGATAGTCAACTGGAGATTGAGGAAAAGATTATGCGTTCTATTTTCTCCAAGAATCCCAAAAGAGCCGATGTATACTGGTTTGTGCACATCAACAGAACTTCCGAGCCTTACACCCTTTCGTATGATGTGACGGAGTTAGTCGATGATAAAATTATCAAAGTGAACATCAATGTCGGATTCAGAGTGCAACCTCGGACTGAGCTTTACTTTAAGCGTATTGTCAAAGAATTGATCAACAACAAGGAACTGAATCTGCATGTGCGTCCTGATGGTTCGACGAAATACAATGGCGAACCGGATTTCAAATTCGTTGTGATTGAAAAGTTTCTCTCAGTAGAAAATGAATTCGCGCTCAGCGATGGAATTCTACTCAAGACATTTTTCTTGTTAAAGCGCATTGGACTGAGCGACGAAAAAGCATTCGGCCTGGACAAAAGTGACGTTGTTACTGAGCATGAACCATTGATCTATCAACCTGTAACCAATATTGAATTGAAGAGAGATAAGAGACACGAGTAAGTTCGGTGTGCTAAGTCATATATTCACCTTCTTTCCGATGATATCTACATCAGATCACCAATTTTTATGCTACAGATGCGAACTTAAATACTACCGCAGTCCATGACCACAACAACGCTAAAAACCATCTCATCTGAATTTCTAATCATGTGTTCTAAAGGCAGCGTAACGGAAGCATTCGTAAACTATGTCGGTGCGTCTTTCATCCATCACAACGCGTACTATCCATCTGATCCAGCATCATTGATGAAGGGTATGGTTGTCAATGCACAGCAGTTTCCTCTTATGACATTTGAAATACTTCGCCTGATGGAGGATGGTGATCTTGTTGCCGTTCACTCCAAAGCCCGCATGACACCGACGGCGAAGGATTATGCCATCGCGCACATACTGCGATTTGAGAACGACCGAATCGTTGAGATGTGGGATTTCGGCCAGGAAGTGCCTGATGGAATGGTGAATGAAGTGGGGATGTTCTGATCTCGGCTTGAGAAAATTGTGAGTGTTATTCAAAGGCTCAGCGGACAAATGAACCGGCGATTTGTACCATCACGCAATAATACCGATTGGACAAGTGTAATAGTCCCGACTTTGCTTCGCCAGATTGAACTAAAACTCGTATCCATCGGCAGATACCACTGTATAATTTCACAAGCATTGGCATGTTTTGGAATTCACATTGGTATTAATTCTTCGTTCTCTTTCTAATTGGAAATAGAAAAAGAATATCTGACAAGTGCAATTCGTATCCTTCAATTTCGCATGAAGTTTGCAAAGAATATGCTAAGATTAGAATGAGTTTTGAATGCACAAGAACGTATCTCACATGTTGTAACGCGTTAATAGTCTTGTTGAAAACATAGCTTTTCTACTTTTCAATTGACATTTGAAGCAACCCTTTCAAAATACATTTGTCCTTCAGAACACCACCCTAATTTTTTTTTACATGCAGGACAGATTAAAGATGATTGAAACAATGTTGGAAACGAATCCGAAGGATAGTTTTTTGCATTATGCTGCGGCACTTGAACACCA
>JAYTMF010000144.1:0-2693 GCA_043728755.1 Flavobacteriales bacterium | reverse complement strand
TGAAGAACGCCCGAAACAATCTCCTGAAAATCCCTCCCTTCAACAAACAACTCGAGGAGTTTACACAGCGATTGCAAAGTGTTTCTATAGAAATTGTCGATCTCACCCGGGAAATGGAATCGTTTGCCGGCGGCGTGACTACCGATGAAAAGCGCGTGGAGTTGATCGGCGAAAAACTTTCTCAGCTTTATCAATTGCAGAAGAAGCATCGATTGAACACCGTTGAGGAGCTGATCTCTTTAAAGAATGAGTTAAATACTAAGTCGGGTGGTGAGGGAAGTTTCGATGAGAAAATAGAATTACTCAAAACCAAGCTTGCAGCATCAGAAGTAGAGCTGACGGGATTGGCAGAAAAGATTACCGCCGTGCGATTGATGGCCGCATCTGCCGCGATGAAGGAAATGAAGAAGTATTTCGTGGAGCTCAGTTTGGATAACGCAGAACTAGCGATTGATCTTGTCGATGCAAAAGAATTTAATTCGTTTGGCAAGAATGACATTTCATTTCAATTCAGAGCAAACAAAGGCGGCCAGCTGTTGCCGGTAAAACAAGTAGCAAGTGGTGGCGAAATTTCTCGCGTCATGCTTGCGATCAAAGCATCTATTTCGAAACACAAAAAATTGCCGGTGTTGATACTCGATGAGATCGATCAAGGTGTGAGTGGTGAGGTCGGCAAGAAGATGGGCGCCATTCTCAAAGAGATGAGCAAGGGAATGCAATTACTCGCGATCACGCATCTGCCGCAAATAGCAGGAAAGGCAACACATCAGTTCAAAGTCTATAAGTCAACGGATAAGGCCAATACTACAACGTATGTAAAGGAAATTACCGGCGAAGAGCGTGTGAATGAACTGGCGGAAATGCTAAGCGGAAAATCCGTTTCCAAAGCGGCCATCGAAAACGCAAAAGAGTTGATGGATTAAACTCCTCTTATACCAATGTGATTTATAAAACAGTCCAATTTTTTAGAAATCATACAGTGGTAAATGCCAATGGATACAAGTGTTTAGTGCAATCTTGCGAAACAAAGATTGGACTATTACACTTGTCTATTCGGTATTAAATGCTATCTGATCAAAACTCCGCGTTCATCGGAGTTCTTGGAAATGGAATCACATCGCGGATATTGGTCATGCCAGTTACGAGCATGATGAGTCTTTCGAAGCCCAATCCAAATCCAGCGTGTACACACGTTCCGAATTTTCTTGTTTCGAGATACCACCAGATATGATCTTCAGGAATATTGAATTGTGCACATTTTTGTTTGAGCCTTTCATAGCGCTCTTCTCGCTGCGAACCTCCAATGATCTCACCAATGCCGGGAACAAGAATGTCCATGGCTGCAACAGTCTCTCTTCCTTTTTCATCCGGCTCATTTAGTCGCATGTAAAATGCTTTTATGGCAGCAGGATATCCGGTGATGATGACAGGTTTCTGAAAATGTTTTTCAACAAGATAGCGTTCGTGTTCACTCTGCATATCTACGCCCCACTCAACAGGGTATTGGAATTTTTTCTTCTTGAAATGATTTGAATTCAAAAGAATGTCAATCGCTTCTGTATAAGTGATGCGCTCGAAATCATTATCGACGATCATTTCCAATCGCAAAATCAAAGGCATGGATTGACGCTCATCAACAGGCTTTTGTTTGTCTTCGTTGATCTCTCTTTCTTGCAAAAATTCAAGATCTTCTCTTGATTTTTCAAGTGCATATTTTAAACAATATTTCAAGCATGCTTCGCCAAGATCCATGTTGTCATAAATGTCGTTGAAAGCAACTTCGGGTTCTATCATCCAGAACTCAGCGAGGTGACGACTGGTGTTTGAATTTTCTGCACGAAAAGTGGGTCCAAACGTGTATACTTTTCCAAGAGCGAGTGCAGCAAGCTCTGCTTCCAATTGGCCACTCACTGTCAGGTTGGTTGTCTTACCGAAGAAATCTTCTTCGACATTTACTTTTCCTGTTTTCGCAATTTCATCCAGATTGAGATTTGTAACGCGAAACATTTCGCCGGCACCTTCTGCATCACTGCCTGTGATGATGGGTGCATGTAAGTAAAAGAATCCGCGGTCATTGAAAAATTGATGGATCGCAAATGAGAGGTGATGACGAATGCGAAATACTGCAGCGAATGTGTTGGTACGAAAACGAAGGTGCGCTTTTTCACGCAGAAACTCCATCGAGTGTCGCTTCATCTGAATTGGAAATTCGTTCGGATCGCAATCTCCGAGAATATCCATTTTGGAGCAAATCAATTCGATGTCTTGTCCTTTGCCAAGACTCTTTTCAATCTTACCGGAAACAGAAATGCATGCTCCGGTTTGGATGCGTTTCAACGTTGCTTCATCGTGTTCTTCTTGTTTCAACACTACTTGAAGCGTGCGTATAGTTGAGCCATCTGTGACTGCAATGAATTGATCATTGCGGAAAGTGCGTACCCAACCTTTAACAGTCACCTCAGTACCGATAGGCTGTTCGTTGAATAATTTGACGATATCTGTATGGGATGACATAGTTCGAATTTGAGGCCGCGAATTTACAGAATACTTCACACTTCACTTGTTATACCAATGTGATTTATAAAACAGTCCAATGTTTGAGAAATCATACAGTGGTACGTGCCGATGGATACAAGTGTTTAGTTCAATCGGAAGAAGCAAAGATTGGACTATTACACTTGTCCAATCGGTAT
>JAYTMF010000143.1:0-5186 GCA_043728755.1 Flavobacteriales bacterium | reverse complement strand
GTTTTTGCAGTTCTCAATCAATTGCGTTACCATTTTTTCAATGGTCAGTATTTCATTCCATATTCAATAATAATTCTCGAATTTCTGCTCACATTATTTGCCATGGTGGTGAGTCGAGTTGCAGTGAAAGTACTTTACATGGAACTAAAAACACCGGACAAAGTTCGCAAGCGAGTTGTAATTTATGGCGCAGGCGAGAGCGGACTAATTACCAAAAGAGCGATCGATAGAGATTCCCGTGCCGGCATGGAAGTCTTCGCGTTTGTGGATGAAGACCATCGGAAAAGTGGCAAGACCATGGAAGGCGCCGAGATCTTTCCATTGTCGAAACTGGATGAATTATATTCATTGCAGAAAGTGGACGAAGTGATCATTGCAATCCCTTCATTGGATAAAAAAAAGAAGGCCACATTTATCAGCAAGGCTCTTTCCTCGAATGTGCGCGTATCAAATATTCCTCCGGTGAAGCAATGGATAGGTGGTGAACTCAGTATTCGTCAGATACGTGACATCAGGATCGAGGATCTGCTCGGCCGCGACACCATCAAGTTGGATAGTGCTGCCGTAAGTGAACAAGTAAAGGACAAAGTGGTGCTGGTTACAGGAGCTGCCGGCAGCATCGGTGGAGAGCTGGTGCGACAATTATTGGCGTATAAACCAAAGACGGTTGTCGTTTTGGATCAAGCTGAAACACCCATTTTTCAATTGGAAAATGAGTTGAAGATCGCAGGATACAAAGGAAGATTCGAAGTAGTGATGGGTGATGTGCGCCAATTCGATCGTATGCGCAAAATGATGGCACATTTTAAACCGCAGATCGTATACCACGCGGCCGCTTACAAGCATGTACCGCTGATGGAAAGCAATCCAAGTGAAGCTGTGCTTGCAAATGTGCTCGGCACAAAGATCATGGCGGATCTTGCCGATGAATTCGGAGCAGAGAAATTCGTGTTGATCAGCACAGATAAAGCGGTGAATCCAACAAGCGTGATGGGAGCAACGAAACGTGCGGCAGAAATTTATGTACAATCCAAAGACAGAATATCCAAGACAGCATATGTAACGACGCGCTTTGGAAACGTGCTCGGATCGAATGGTTCGGTGATACCGATTTTCAAAAAACAAATTGAAGAAGGCGGACCGCTTACTGTAACCCATCCCGATGTTACACGTTTTTTCATGACCATTCCTGAAGCTGTACAATTGGTGCTTGAGGCTGGAGCAATGAGTGAAGGCGGCGAGATCTACGCATTCGACATGGGTGAAAGTGTGAAGGTGATCGACTTAGCTAAAAACATGATCAAGTTATCAGGACTTGAATTGGGTAAGGACATTGAAATTTCGTTCACCGGTCTTCGGCCCGGAGAAAAGTTGTTCGAAGAATTATTGAGTGATGCGGAGAATACCATTCCGACGAAGCAACAGAAAATATTGAAAGCAAAGGTGAGAGAGTATGCCTTCGAAATCGTGCATCAGGAAATTGATCAGCTCATTGCCCTTTTCGACGAGCAGAACAACGAAAAGATCGTAAGCAAGCTGAAAGAGTTGATTCCGGAATACATCAGCAGCAATAGCGAGTTTGAGCGCCTCGACGTGCGACAGACTAGTTGATTGGAGAATGGAAGAGTTGATGATTGGCACCACTTAGACCGAATGGACAAGTGTAATAGTCAAATCTTTGCTTCGCCAGATTGAACTAAACACTTGTATCCATCGGCATTTACCACGGTATGATTTCTCAAACATTGGCCTGCTTTTTATAAATCACATTGGTATAATCTCTGCTTTCAATGATAGCCATTTTCCATAACTTCGCGCCGTTATGACAATTGACAAAAACATTGAAATTGCCAATCTGCAATCAGAGATCGGCAAGTATATCGGACTGGGACAGAACAGCCTTATCTTCAATTTTGAAGAACACGCAAGACATGTAGCGCTACGTCTGATTACCGTGAATTCAACACACAACCAGTCTTTTCTTTTCCATTCGTGTGAAGGTGTGACGCAAGTGGATGCGTTGAAAAATATGCTCGAGTATGTAAAAGGTTACAAGGAGGAAGAGAGCAGTTTTACAATCCAATGGACTTTAAAAGGCGAGAATACCCTTCACACATCTTATTTCAGAGCAAAGAATATCATGGGCGCATTGGACAAGCTCTATTACGATCGCGACCCGAACGGTATCACCGTTTTTAGTGTAATGATGAATCCCATATCCTGATTGAATACAACATCTTATAAAACTTTGTCGGGCAAATCGGAAGCCCAGTACAACGTAATGTCAAGCAAACACTTGGCGTTTGCTTTTCCGGTTCGTACAGAAGATGAGATTAAAGCAACTCTTGAGCATCTCTGGAAAGTACATCACAATGCGACACATATTTCTTATGCATGGCGTCTAGGCTGGGAGAAAAAGCGATATAGGATCAATGATGACGGAGAACCTGCAGGCACTGCCGGTAATCCAATTTTCGGTCAGATAAAATCCTTCGATCTCACTAACGTGCTCGTTGCTGTTGTTCGACATTATGGTGGAACCAACTTAGGTACAGGAGGATTGATTGATGCCTATAAAACGAGCTCGAAGATGGCGATTGAAGCAGCAGCTATAATTGAACGTCCGGTGATGGATCAGTATCGCCTCACTTTTGATCCTACTTTGATGCCGGTTGTCATGAAACTACTCAAGGAACTCGACATGGAAAAGATCAATACCAATTTTGGCGATATCTGTGAGATTGAATTTCTTTTGAAAATATCCGAGAGCGAGCGCCTGATCGAAGAGTCTTTGAAATGGATAGATGCCAAACTTTTTCATCTTGGTCGATCATGAAATGTCAATACCGGATGGTGATCGATCATATTAAGTCAACTGTAGGTTTTGCGTTGTTGTTATTCATCACATCTTGTAGTGGAAATAATATTCAGCCGATCGATTACCACGCGGAGGAAGTTCAGATCAACACGCTCATGCTTGAGCAGGAGATGGAATGGAACAATGTGAATCTCGAAGGATTCATGAAGCATTACTGGAAGAGCGATTCATTGAAGTTTATCGGAAGTAAGGGATTGAGTTTCGGTTGGCAAGCTGCATTAGACAATTACAAAAAGTCTTACCCCGACGCAGCTTCCATGGGCACACTACACTTCACGAATATTACTACAGATGTTTTGAATGATTCGAACGCATACGTGATAGGTAAATGGGAACTTTTAAGAGCGACGGATACGCTTTCGGGTCATTATACACTTTTATGGAAAAAAAAGAACGGCCATTGGGTAATCGTGGCTGATCACTCAAGTTAATTTTATGTTCAACACTACACCGATCACATTTATTATTCTCATCGTAACGATCATCGTTTCGTGGAGAGCCTTTCAGAATTCGGCATTGTTCGAGAAACTATTACACAATCCTTATCGTGTAAAACACCACAAAGAGTATTACCGCATCTTTTCTCATGCTTTGATCCATGCTGACTTTATGCACCTTGGATTGAACATGTTTGTTTTCTATTCTTTCGGAACAGTTCTCGAAACCTATTTCAAAGGATTATGGGGTACTACAAATGGCTCTCTCTATTTTATAGTGCTATATGTCCTTGGCGCTGCAGTTGCTGCGGTTCCATCTATGAGAAAACATGGCGACAATTACGCATACAATGCCGTTGGTGCCAGCGGAGCTGTGAGTGCCATCTTGATGGCTTTCATGATTCTGAATCCATTGCACATGATTGCCTTTTTCTTTATTCCTATGCCCGCTTTTATTGGTGTTTTTGTATTCTTCATTCTTGAACACTTCATGAAAAAAAGTGGCAAAACCAACATTGCACATGACGCACATATCTGGGGTGCTTTGTTCGGTATCACGTTTATGTTTCTGCTTGATACCAATACTCTGGTGAATTTCATCTCACAGGTGAGAGGGTATATCGGAATTTAGTATTGAATTCTACTGCACACTTCAGAATCACTTCATTCAATCATAGTATTAAAAAAAGAGGCCATCATTTTGTGATGGCCTCTCGTACTTATTGAATGACAATCTTTCGATTGACGACGAAACCCAGATCATCGGTCACGCGAATGAAATAAACGGCTCCTCCGGACAATAGCCCGCTCGAGACATTTCCACCGGAGAACTCTGACGAATTGAGAGTGATCAGATGACTTGCGCGAGGCATCTCAATCTGATATACACAATCCCCAATCAGATTGTAAACACGCATTGATGTCATTTTGTGTGCAATACTTTCAATAGTAAATCTTCCGGTTGTAGGATTGGGATAGACTTTCAATACGAAGGCATCTGCGAGATTTTCATCCACACTTACATCCGTCAAAACAACACAAGCTGAGGTAGCGGTGCAATTGTTCGCGGTTACCGCAACTGCATAGCTTCCATTGGACGGAGCTGTGAAACTCTGACCTGTCGCATTGGGTATGGGAGATAATTTTGTGTCACAATTCAACCATTGATAAGATCCACCTCCAAAACTCGCCGTTATCACAGGACTATTCGTCGTTGTGTTCGCATTTGGCGTTTCATTTACTTCGATACTGGTAGTTGCTGTATTGCTGCATCCTGCCGTAGTTCCGGTGACGGTATATGTAGTATTGGTCGAAGGCGTTGCATTTGCGGTATTCGTTCCGGTACTACTTGCACCGGCTGACCAAGTGTAAGAATCTGCTCCATCTGCTGTCAATGTCACAGTTGTTCCACTACAAATAGTCTGTTCGCTTGCGGCAACGGAAACTGAAGGTGTTGGATACACAATGATGTTGATCGTATTAGAAGAAGCACCGCATCCTTGCAAGTCGGTTGCAACGACGTAGTAATTGCCTGACAAGGTCGCATCAATGGTAGCAGAAGTTTCCGATTGCAATACATCATTGATGAACCACGCAAATGTATCTCCACCACCCGTTGAGGTAATAAGGTTGGGTGTTCCGGAACATGTAGTTGTACTGTTGGCGTTGATCAAAACAGTGAATGCACAATCCTGAACAGAGAAGTTTCGACCTTCATAATGACTCCATATTCCATCTACATTTTTTGCACGGATAAAAAGGGTGTGTATTCCAAGTGTGAAGTTGGGAGAAGAAAGATCCACAAAAGTATCCAAAGTATCAGTTGCAGGATAAGTCAGGGGTTCTCCGTTTCCAAATCCGGGATCAGTATC
>JAYTMF010000142.1:0-5370 GCA_043728755.1 Flavobacteriales bacterium | reverse complement strand
AACTCAAAGCCATTTTACCAAAATCTGCAAAACGCGTTTTCATCACCGACCTCACAGGCAGATGTGTGCATGAGGAAAAAGTGTATTACCCCAACCAAGAGTGGAACTTTTCTTTCTTGAATGAGGGCATGTATATGCTCAATGCAGAATTGGAAAACGGCGACGTGGTGGGCAGGAAGATGATGAAACAGGAATGAGGATTTGCGACTACATAAAATAATACCGATTGGACAAGTGTAATTAACCAATCTTTGCTTCGCAAGATTGAACTAAACACTTGTATCCATCGGCATTTACCACTGTATGATTTCTCAAACATTGGCATGTTTTATAAATCACATTGGAATAAGTTGTTGGAAACGAGCCGAATTTCGATTCTATTTGCTTGGTGAGTTCAAAGACTCTCAAATATGACATACTCCGACGCACTCGACTACATGTATTCCCAACTTCCGATGTATCATCGTATTGGGCCAGCGGCATACAAACCTGGACTTGCTAACACCATCACGTTGCTCCAACTTGTTGGAAATCCCCATCATGATCTGAAGTGTGTGCATGTGGCCGGTACCAACGGTAAAGGCAGCACCTCTCATCTTATCGCATCCGTACTTCAAGAATCTGGTTATAAAACCGGGCTTTATACCTCTCCTCATCTCAAAGATTTCCGCGAGCGCATTCGTATCAATGGTGTGATGATGCCTGAAAACGATGTCCTGGAATTTGTTGATCGGCATAAGTCAGAATGGGAAAAGATTCAGCCCTCGTTTTTTGAGATCACTGTTGCAATGTGCTTCTGGTTTTTTAAGAAAGAAAAGGTGGATATCGCTGTGATTGAAACGGGTCTCGGAGGAAGATTGGACAGCACGAATGTGATCACGCCAGAGGTCTCCGTGATCACGAACATCGGTTATGATCACATGAATTTACTGGGTGATACCATCGAGAAAATCGCCATGGAAAAGGCTGGTATCATCAAGGAAAATGTACCTGTGGTGATTGGTACCATGCGCGAAAAGGCCAGAGCGGTTGTGCAGGCACGGGCAGATGAACTCCGTGTCCCACTGCAAGATTCTTCAACAGTATCTGCCGCTGCGATTCCTCCGACACCTCTAGGCGGTCTATATCAGGTAGAAAATTGCAAAACATCTCTGGCCACACTCGCTGTGTTGCAATCTTCCTTTCCCGCGATTTCCAAAGAACATATCCGTAGCGGCTTTGCAAACGTTGTCGACAATACAGGATTACTTGGGCGATGGCAGATCATACAGGCAGATCCACTGGTGATCGCGGATGTCGCTCACAATGAAGATGGACTTCGCTACGTCTTGAAGCAGATATCAGAAACGCCTCACCGGCGATTGCATTTTGTGTTGGGCGTTGCCGGAGATAAAGATGTTGACAGAATTCTAAAACTATTGCCCAGCAATGCACACTACTACTTCTGTAAAGCAAATATTCCAAGAGGAATGGATGCTGAGGATTTGCGTTTGAAAGCATCGCAATTCCAGCTTAAAGGTGGTTCGCATGAAAGTGTAATAGACGCATTCAACGCTGCGAAAAAAAGTGCGGCTTCGGATGATATGGTGTTCGTAGGCGGATCTGTGTTTACTGTGGCGGAGGTGATTTGATAGAGTGCAGGGTATTGGGGCCAGGGATTAGCATTTAACCAACGCTCGACGCGCTGAAACAATTGTGACGCCGCAAATCTTCTAGTCAGCTAATCAATAAATGCTCATAGAAATGCGTAAAGAAGCGGCCGAGAAGGTGTCGCATCGTTTTCGAAGGCCGCAGTTTGCACGTTCAAAAGATAGTCTCCATCTTTGATTTCGTCCTCTACAAAAATGAATTCAGTGATGGTGCAATGTGTTCTTGTTGCTTTGGGAAATTTCCAGAATGCATGATGCGCTTTCAACCAACCGCCATCTTCTTCGCGATCAACGGAAGGGAGATCGACGAGTAAATGTTGCACTTCAATTTCTGCCAACCAGGCCAAAGCAGATTCTGTGAAATATGGAAAGTTGGTGGCGGAATAGTTTTTCGACTTTTTGTCATTGGCATTTGGAAGTGTGCGGATGACCAGCGCTTCCGGACGAATATCGCCAAGCGCCTTCTGAATTTGCTTCTCTGTGATGATGGTATCTCCCTTCTTCATCCATTGAGATTCAGCAACTACAGTTTCCGGTTGTAATGTTATCAATTGCGCTATAAAAAAAGATTGCGTGAGTATGTCGTTTACGCTCACCAATTCGCGTGTGATGTGACCAACACTTTCGGTGTGTGTCCCGTGTCCATGCGGATTGAATTTCACTTCATTGAAATTCACTTTGCCGCCAAGGGCAATACTTCCAGTGAATTGCCCACTCAACACGGGTGAGATGCGCGCGCGATCCACATACCACGCCCGCGGCCCATTTGGCGAAATGGCTATGGACAAGTCCAATGGCTTTAATAAATCCACCCTAAATGATTTTTCTTTATGTTGAATACTTGCAATCATCATTTTCTATTTTGTAATAATACCGAATGGACAATTGTAATAGTCCAATCTTTGCTTCGCCAGATTGAACTAAACACTTGTATCCATCCGCATTTACCCCTGTATGATTTCTCAAACATTGGCCTGATTTATAAATCACATTGGTATAAAAAGTTCGGAGGCGATTCTGTCTGCCATCAACAATCCCGTCGGCGACAAAATCAAATGACTTTCTCTTTCATTCATAAAACCTTTGTGCTTCCACTCTTCTATCATGTCCTTGTACTCCATCTTTAGATCAAAACTAAACTCCTTCAATATTCTCGTGGTATCCACGCCCCATTTGGTGCGAAGTCCGGTCATGAGGTATTCATTCAGCCTCGTGCGATCATCCAATACTTCTCTTTCAAAATTCAATTCTCCCTTTTCGAGTGAGCGCGTGTAGAGTGCGTTGTTGGAAACATTCCACTGACGACTATTGCCGTCGAATGAATGCGCCGATGGACCAATGCCAAGATACTTTGCTCCTTTCCAGTATGCCGAATTATGTTTGGATTCAAACCCGGGTAAACAAAAATTGGAGACTTCGTATTGCTCGAAATTAGAATTACTCAACACTGAAATCATCGTCAAAAATTGAACGCTTGTCAACTCTTGATCGACTTGATGAAGTGCTCCCTTTTTCTCTTGCGCACCAAAAACCGTATTGGCTTCTATGGTTAAACTGTATGCACTGATATGCTGTACATTCAGCTCCATCGCCTTCTGCAAATTCTCCTGCCATTCGGACAATGACAACCCGGGAATGGAGTAGATCAAATCGATCGTGATATTGTCGAAACCTTTATCCTGAGATGCTTTCACGGCATAATCCGCTTGCGAAGCGTTGTGTGCTCTGTTCATTAATTTCAAATCCACATCGCGAAAACTCTGAATGCCGATACTTAGTCGGTTGACCCCTGCATCATACAATTCATCTATTTTTCTTTTCGTTAGATCGTCGGGATTGGCCTCGAGTGTGATCTCTGCGGCCGTATCAATCTCAAAATTTTGATGAAGGTTTTCGATCAACAGCTTCAGTTCATCTCCTTCCAACAAGGATGGAGTGCCGCCACCGAAATAGATCGTCTTGATTTTTTCCTCCTGAACATAACCCTTGCGCATGTCGATTTCCTTGTGCATAGCATAGAGCAATTCATCTTTGTTTTTCAAAACAGTTGAAAAATGAAAGTCGCAATAATGACATGCTTGCCTGCAAAAAGGAATATGGAGATAGATGCCTGCCATGGCGCGAATGTACCTAGCTTCGCGTTGCAAAAAATCAATAAATCATGTATCACGCAACGATCAACGGAAAGCAGAAACTGGACATTGAATGGAATGGAAAAAGTGTTGAAGGTAAGCTGGACAACCATTCGTTTACTGCTGACATTGCTTCTATTTCTCCAGGTAAATCGCATTGGATTCATCGCAACAAATCATACAATGTTGAGATCGTAACTATGGATGTTGCAACCAAAGAGGTGAAGGTTAAAGTAAACGGCACTGACTACCAGGTGCAACTCAAAGATCGCTTTGATGATTTGCTGAAGAGTTTGGGAATGGAAGGAACCAACAACACCAAGTTGAAAGTTCTGAAAGCACCAATGCCCGGAATGGTGCTCGATATTCTCGTTTCTGAAGGACAGACCGTTGAGAAAGACACCCCACTTCTAATTTTGGAAGCCATGAAAATGGAGAACGTCATCAAAAGTCCGGCGGACGGTGTTGTAAAAAAAGTCTCAGCAACGAAAGGTGTTGCCGTTGAAAAAAACAACATTCTTATCACGTTTCAATAAGCAGAAGGCAACAACTTCAAGGCTGAAAACGTTGTGTATAAAACTATATACATGCCTGAATTCTACGCCTGTCGTTTGCTGCTTGAAAACTATTTTCGCCACTTCACAATGAATTGTTTTCTACTGAAGTTCATGCGGCGGCTAATATTCCTATTGCTGTGGTCTGTATGTAGTGTGCAGCTTTCCGCACAGGGTTGTGGTGATGCACTCAACAATCAGATTTGCGCTCAGGCAGCACAACCTCTAGATTCATTATCGGGATCGCCTATTGCATATTCATGTTTCAATGCTGTACAAACATCGTTTTATTCATTTCACACCAACCACATTGCAGATCAAGGAGCAGTGAATATTTCTGTTCACAATTACGATTGTGATGATTTCCTTGGCAATGATTCCATACAAATTCTCGTAGTAGCCTTGCTACCCAATTCGGATCCGTGTGACCCAATTAATTATGTCAATCCAATTTGCGTCAGCGACAGCGCGACCGAATTTTCATTGTCATTGAATAGCTTGGCCAACGATCAGGATTATCTGATCATCGCCGGTTCCAATCACGATTCTACCAACTATGGCCCATGTGTATTTGATGTAAATATTTCAGGAACTGCCGTTGACATTGACGCCGGAATAATCAACGGGCAGATCATCATTTCCCTCGGAGAGAACGCGCAACTAGCTGTGACGGGGGCTGATCCGAATGCTACAATCAGCTGGATACCGGCAGAATTTCTCGACGATCCCAATAGCGCTACTCCCACCGCAACGCCTGAACAGACTACTGCATTTCAAGTAACGGCTAGCGTGGGTGGTTGCACACTCACTGATATTGTAACGCTTACCGTTAGTGACCCTGTAGTGGTGTACAACACTTTCAGTCCCAATGGTGATGGCATCAATGATACATGGCGTATAAAATTCATTGAAAAATTTCCCAATTGTCAGATAGAAGTTTTCGACCGTTGGGGCCAGAGTATTTTCAAGTCGGTAGGTTATGCTCAACCCTGGGACGGTACTTTTAAAGGAAAATTTTTGCCAACAGCGGCTTAT
>JAYTMF010000141.1:0-4046 GCA_043728755.1 Flavobacteriales bacterium | reverse complement strand
CGCTGAATGCCTCTTGTGAATTTTTGATTTCCATTAAAATTTCCTGATCCTTCGCTTTTTCTCCAAACGGATTATCGACACCCTTTTTCATGTCGTCTTCAGACGGTAGCATTTTAAGGTTTATTTTCCAATCCGTGAGGGAAGATTGCAGATTGCTGATGTTTTCGATTCTTTCTTTGGATTGCATGAACGTTTGCATCTTTACAGAATCGGTGTTGAGGGTAGAGTCCATCGCCATTTCAGATCTCTCGTTATTCAACGTAACGAGTTTTGCTGTCATAGTTGAATCCAAGATACCAACCTCTGTCATCATGTCATTTTGAATGGACCGAGCTTGTCGCAGTAAGTCGCTTTCAGAGGTGACACATGCTGCAAAGGTTGCGGTGGCAATAAAGAATAGGAAAAGTTTGAACGGTGATTTCATTTTGATTGATTTTGATTTGGTTTCGATGGTACAGGGTCGTGTCCGTGGCTTCCCCAGGGATGGCATCTCGCGATGCGCTTCATGCCAAGCCATGTTCCTTTGAAGATTCCCCATTCGAGTATGGCAAGCGCCGCATATTGAGAACAAGAAGGCTCGAATCTGCATCTAGAGCCCAGCCATGGCGATAAAGCCGCTTGATAAATGCGGATGGGAAGGATGAATATTTTCCGAAGAATGACAGACACGGTGTGCACAAATTTAGGCCGCTTTCGTTTGCATGCATTGCGATTCAGGATACAATTTTATTGAAAAGCAGAAATGCCGATATCAATAGTGCTATGGATGAAATGAAAACAGAAATATTTTTCTGTTTGAATCCGCTGCGAACAACAAGTGAAATGATCAATAAATACGTGAGGATGATAAGGATTTGGCCTGCTTCAACACCCAGATTGAACAGCAGTAATTTTTTGACGAGCGTCGATGAATCGTCAAAGAGCATGCGGAAATAACTGGAGAATCCCATTCCGTGTATGAGCCCGAAGCCAATGGTGACAATGTATTTTACAGGTTTTATATGATCCGATTCTTTGTTGCGCTGCCCAATATTGATAATACAGGTGAGTAGTATTGTAACGGGAATAAGTGCTTCTATCAGACCCGTTGGGAATCGTAAAATGTCTAATCCGGCGAGGATCAAAGAAAGACTGTGACCTACTGTAAACGCTGTGGCAAGCAGTAGTAGCTTCTTCCATTGTTTCATGGAAAATGGAGCACAAAGTGCTACAAGAAAAAGCATGTGGTCATATCCACTGGGATCTGTGATATGGTTGATACCATCGAAGAAGGATTGATCGATCATAGAAAAATATTGACCTGTAATACCGAATGGACAAGTGTAATAGTCAAATCTTTGCTTCGCCAGATGGAACTAAACACTTGTATCCATCGGCATTTACCACTGTATGATTTCTCAAACATTGGCCTGTTTTATAAATTACATTGGTATAATTGGCCCGAATTTTTCGTCTTTCGCAATTGGGTTTATGGAAATAAATCGGTTAGTCTCCGGTGCCGTATTGTACAGTCTCTCCATTTACCGTCACGGTGAATGCGTTATTGCAATCGCCGTTTCCAAAGTCAATCACTCTTGCGTCATATCCGTCAGGAGTCAAGACCAGCGTGCCGCTGACGATCCATGGACAGATAAGGTTGGCGCGGAGTGCATGGGTCACGTTTATGGTATAGGCAAGTCCGTTGCGATTCACACCAGAAGCGGTACCTGTAATGTCATAAGCGTCATCGAGCCAGGTGAGTGTGTTCTGGCCCTGTATCCATGTTCTCGTGCGTTGGCTCGTCCACTGTGTTGTCCAGGCATTATCCGGTGCGGTAATACTTCCATTCACATTCACAGAGTAGGCTAGTTGATCATTGGCATTCAATCCCAGATTGGTGACCGTTTGTGAACCCTGTACGAGGTATCCGTTGGAAGTGAAATTCTCAGGTGTGATGGTGATGATGGTTCCTACATCTCGGTATCTTCCGGTGTAGGTGATATGGATTTTTCCTTTGCGAATACGTCCATCTTCACCGACACAATCATCTGAGCCGAAATCGATGCGCACAGTTTTGGGCATACTTAGCGTGTCTACATAGATTGAATCGATACAGCCGATCACGTCTTCTCGAATGCCTTCTTGAGTTTGTGACACATTGTTGACGACTTTGAAGAGGTCGGAATATAGATTTTCTGCAGTGCTGATGTCTATCGTAATGGTATTGTCCAACGTTTCTTTTTTGTCACGTTTGCATGAGGTAGAAGCGAAAACGATTCCGAGGAGTAGAGTACTCACGATAAGATTTTTTTTCATCGTTTTGTTTTTAGGTTTCAGAAATTTGCGCATCCGGTGCGCTCTGTTCTGAAATTGATTTCGTTAGTGGATTCTCATAATGATATATGTCAAATGCAAATTCATTTGTGCTATCAGCAAGCGTTGACTTGATGTGTGTCTTTTTCCATTCCAAATGCTCGTATGATGGAAAAAAAACTTGGGCATTAGGGAATTCTGCTTGCACATGCGTCAAATACATTTCATCCACTATGCCTTCTTCTAACGCTTTTTTGTAGATCTCACCACCACCAATGATAAACACTTTTTCTTCGCTGTTTTCATACGCCAAATCAAGGGCCTCAGACAAATTTGAGAAAGTATAGCACTCTTCATAAAGATAATCCGGATCACGAGAAATGATGATGTTGATTCGGTCGGGGAGTGGTCTGTATTTCTTGGGAATACTCTCAAAACATTTTCGTCCCATGATTACAAAATGCCTAAGTGTCTGCTCTTTGAAAAAGCGCATGTCCTCACCAAGATGCCACAGCAACTCATTGTCTTTACCCAACTCGCGATTGCGTCCGATAGCTGCTATCACAACCACTTTCGGTCGTGGTGCAATGATGTTTTCTTCTTCCATATTTTACTTAGACTGCCACTTCAGCTTTGATGTGCGGATGCGGATCATAATTTTCTAAAGTGAAATCTTCAAATTTAAAATCGAATATATCCTTGATTTCAGGGTTGATTTTCAAAGTGGGCAATGCTCTTAAATCTCTTGTGAGTTGAAGTTGTGCCTGTTCCATGTGGTTGGAATAAAGGTGAACGTCACCGCCGGTCCATACAAAATCACCCGGCTCCAGTGCGCACACCTGTGCAATCATCAGTGTGAGCAGTGCATAGCTTGCAATGTTAAATGGAACTCCAAGAAAAGTATCACAGCTGCGTTGATATAGCTGACATGAAAGTTTTCCTTCGGCTACATAAAACTGGAACAAGCAATGACATGGAGGCAAAGCCATTTGATGGATAAAAGAAGGATTCCAAGCGCTTACGATATGTCTTCTGCTATCGGGATTTTTTTTGAGACCGTCAATGAGATTTTTTATCTGATCGGTATGCGTTCCATCAGGATTTGGCCATGATCGCCATTGATAACCATATACAGGACCTAAATTTCCATCTTCATCTGCCCAATCATCCCAGATCCGCACACCATTTTCTTTGAGGTAAGCAATATTTGTATCGCCTTTCAGGAACCAAAGCAGTTCATGGATGATTGATTTTGTGTGCAGTTTTTTTGTTGTCACAAGCGGAAAACCATCTTGCAGATTGAAGCGCATTTGATGACCAAAAACACTGAGCGTTCCGGTACCTGTTCTGTCACTTTTTTTTGTGCCACATTCAAGCAAATGCTTTAGCAAATCGTGGTATTGTTTCATTGTGCGAATTTATCCTCTGTGCGAGCGAAAAAGATGAATCGAAGACGAAGTGTTTTTCACAATTTAGCAGATTATACCAATGTTTTAGAAATCATACAGCGGTAAATGCCGATGGCTACAAGTGTTTAGTTCCATCTGGCGAAGCAAAGATTGGACTATTACACTTGTCCAATCGGTATTAATCATGTATTCGGGCTTGGGCTTAGAACCCAAAGTAAAAATGAGTACGCGCGCGCGCGAATCGTTTTACATGTAATGAAATGCCCAATGTATAAGAGACGCTGCTTGTGAAAATCACCGAATCTTCAAATCACCGAATCATACAATACCTACCGCACTGCAATG
>JAYTMF010000140.1:0-1161 GCA_043728755.1 Flavobacteriales bacterium | reverse complement strand
TGCAAATATGAATTGCGAATGAAGCGATGATTGACAAAAAAGTATTGCTCACCACGCGTTTTCTTCGCGGCATCCGGTTTTCCAACGAATCCTGAAACGTTCACAATATCTGTCGACTCATCAACAGGAACCAGTTTTTCGTTGTAGCGGTTGCCCAGCGTATGCACAATGCGCTGACGAAGTGCTACAGAAGGAAGCGTGAAAACTTCAGCTCCATTATGCGTGAATGAAAATTCGATTTCAGGATGTGTAAGTCCTACGCGATGAAATTCATCAATGATATGTCGCAATTCAATTGCATCACTTTTCAAAAAATACCTTCGTGCAGGAACATTGTAAAACAAATTTTTCACGCTGAATGATGTTCCTTCAGCGCAATGCACCACTTCCTGACATTTTATTTTTGAACCTTCAATTTGTATGGCTGTTCCGAGCTGAGCGCCTTGAGATCTAGTCTTCATTTCAACTTGCGCAATGGCGGCAATACTCGCCAACGCTTCGCCACGAAATCCTTTGCTGACAATATGAAACAGGTCGTCGGACTTTTGAATTTTCGAGGTAGCATGTCGCTCGAAACACATACGCGCATCTGTTTCACTCATGCCGCGGCCATTGTCCAC
Source organism: Flavobacteriales bacterium (assembly GCA_043728755.1). GTDB lineage: Bacteria > Bacteroidota > Bacteroidia > Flavobacteriales_D > Sanyastnellaceae > JAIBBG01. Next base: position 541 of record JAYTMF010000140.1, on the reverse strand, counting down.
CACCTGTATCAACGATTTTCCTGCGTCCTTCACCACGAGATTGATCACAGTCGCTCCCGCGTCGATAGCATTCTCCATCAGTTCTTTTACAACGGATGCCGGTCGCTGAACCACTTCCCCTGCAGCAATCTGATTGGCCACTGAATCTGGTAAAAGACGTATAATATCACTCATTCCTCTCTATTCCTGTTTGGGACAAAGCTAAGGCCACAGCACCTATTCCCCGCTGACTTTCGTAGGACGGAGCGTTGAATTCAGTTGCTGAATGCAATGGCAAATAGAGCTTGCTCTCAAATTGATTTTGGAATTTAGGTTATACCGATTGGACAAGTGTAATAGTCCAATCTTTGCTTCACCAGATTGAGCTAAATACTTGTATCCATCGGCATTTACCACTGTATTATTTCTCAAACATTGGCTGGTTTTATAAATCACATTGGTATTACATGTAATGAAATGCCCAATGTATAAGAGACGCTGCTTGTGAAAATCACCGAATCTTCAAATCACCGAATCATACAATACCTACCGCACTGCAATG
>JAYTMF010000139.1:0-2381 GCA_043728755.1 Flavobacteriales bacterium | reverse complement strand
CGAATATCCATCAACGGAATCGTGATGAGGCGATTCTTGATCTCGATGACATTTTCCAATTTTGAAAAAGAAATATTTTTCATCTTTTCCGCAAACTTGTCTTCGTTGACAAAAGGCGCAACCCAATTATTTGATTTGATGTAACCGGCAATGTCCTGAAGTGTTTCAACGTTGTTCAACTCTCCATTCAAAATGGAAATATCTATGATGCTCTCAACCTTATCCGACAGTACTTCGAGGGATGTGGTAATAGATGTTCTTAACTGAACCGTGGCCGTCGCGGTGCCTTTGATGTGTTTATCCTGAATAAATGTTTGGCCAAAATTCTCGAACTCCGTGAATAGTGTTTGAATGTTGATGGCATCGAGACTGGCTAAACAATTCATTCTATAGAGATCCTCTGAAGATCTTTCCATCATTATCTGCGCCTTGAACTTACCGTCGGAAGTATTGAAAGAAACAGGATCGATCGTGAGCTTGCCATTGTTTAAAAAAACAACTCCCTTCATCTCTTTCGCTTCGAATTTTCGGAAAACGAATTTCCCGATCTCTGTTTGCAACCTGAATTCTATTCGCTCAGGTAATTCAAATTTATAGGCGTTGTTATTGCTTGTCGAACTTTCGGTCTCCACCAGATTGGTAAAATCGATCAATGTGCAATACATTCTTGCATCGAGTTGCAGATGGTCAGTTGTGCTGGATAAGAAAGGAATTAGATTCTTTAAGGTGCCGTCAATTTTAAAATCACTACCGTTCACTTTTCCTCCAAAGTGCTGGATGCTGACATCCTTCTTGTCAAACAAGATTTCGCCTGTCAATCCATTGAATTCTCTGTTCGAATTCTTCAACCGCAACAAACCACCTTCAAGTTGTGCACTGCCCGAAGTAAGCAGCGAATGCCAATCGTAGGAACTATCTCTCTCTGCATATTTCAACGCTCCACTGATCCGCGCCTTTGCAAAAATATTTCCCTGACAAATCTCCAATGTATCAAGCGCAAAGAATTTCTTCAACGCATTCAAATCGATTTGTGATTCTACATTCAGATTAAGCACGGGCGCCGAAAGTTCATCCACTGTTCCATCCACTTTCATAAAGCCGCTTTCCAGTGTGCATGCCATTTGGTTCACACGTAGTTGATCACTTTTCTTCCCTGTTGAATACCGAATGTCCCACGACAAATTATCCAACACCGTACCGCTTGGCCGGTGTTTCAGACGCCCATCGCGCATTACACCGTGCACCTCAACGAGAGGCTTTTTATTCCCGTAGCTATCTCCTATTATGGATATGTCGAGATTGATATCACCAGAAGGTGCGTAGTCCTTAAGCGACGCTCGCTGATTTTCTGTGAGGCTCTCCACCAATTTCGACAAGTCGAGACCTTGACCGTTAATTTTCAAATGGAGGGAAGACTTTTCCGAAGCATCAACAAATCCATTGATCATAAAAGGCAATTTCTCAACTCTAATCTCGCACTTGTTGAAGCGATAGATATTCTTATCCGTATCCGCAGAAATATTGGCTTCTGATCTGAAGTTTTTATCGACAGCGTATCTCTCCTTTCCACTTATCAACCGATTCAATTTACCCGCTAGATCAAGATTCAAATCAAACTGTTTTCCAGTAAAATTGCCCCTTCCGGTCGACTTCTCGGAGGTGAGATCCAGGTACAACTCGCTTCGTCGATCTTCATATATCACTCGCGTGCGCTCAATCTTTACCTTTTGTAAATTCATACTGAGCTGTGAGGTATCAGACGCATCCGTCATCCAGAAATGCCAGTTGTCTTCTCCTGATTTGTTCTGCACGAATTGACATAACGCATTGTCTACTGAAATGGATCGTATGTCATACTTACCACGAAAAAGATCCATCAAACTGAATTCGAGAAAAACAGATTTCGCGTAGATCAATGTGTCCATCGTAGGGAAAGTCTCCTCGATATATAGATCTGTAACATGCAATGATGCATGGGGAAACGTCTTCCAGAATACAAGTTCAACTTTTCCCAATTCTACCTTGGTTGTGAATTGCGATTTAGCCTTGTCCACAGTATAGTTGACTACATCCTCTTCGTAGTATTTTAAAATAATGAACGCACTGAGAAAAAGCAGCAGGAAAAAACTGCCGATAACAATCAATATTCGCTTCAGAATTCTCAAGGTGGATGTAAGCTGTGCGTGAAAGTAGAACCGATATTGTCCGAATAAATTTCACGCTGAGTGTAATTCTGACAAGAATTTGTTGACGAAACCCGAGAGGATTTTACTTTGTGATCCTTTTGAATTTCTCCACTTTGATGAAGGCTTTGGACTTCACCAGGCGGCCAAACTCTTCATTTGTAGGAGAAATAAGCAGGTAATCCAGGCCACCGTCTT
>JAYTMF010000138.1:0-1241 GCA_043728755.1 Flavobacteriales bacterium | reverse complement strand
GTTTTTGCCCGAAATTGTTCCAACAATCGTCGGTGGCGACTTCACAACCACGTCGCGGCGGCTCACTTTGCCGTCCGAACAACCGCCGATGGGCAAAAGGCGCACCGTGCCGCCCGTTGATGAAAAACGCGCCGTCAAACAGCTCGTGCCTTGTCCACTGATAATGGCGGCGGTCGTTGGCACTTGCCAAACAAAGCGCGCGCTGCCGTCGTCGGGAACGCAAAAACGGATGGTTGAATCTTTGCAAATAACCGTCGCGCCCGTGATAACCAATGAATCGAGGTCGGCGCTTACGGTTACGTTGATGCATGTTTTTTGGCGCGCACCGCACGCGTTTTCGATGTCCAAACAGACTTGTCCGCTCGTCGAACTCGTCCAGTCGATGCGGATGGAGTCGGTGCCTTGACCCCTCAGTAGGGCGACGTCCGCTGGCACCGTCCACGCGTAAGTGCGGATATTGGCGTCGCGGGGCGTGGAAAAACTGATTTGCGTGCTTGGGCAAACCGTTCGGCTGCCGTTGATGCTCGGTGCGGCAAAAGCCGCATTTTTTACGGAGACATTAAAACCAACGCCGCGTGCGAGTTGACAGATGTTTTTTGTGGTCAAAAACACTTGTCCATTCCCCGCAAAAGTTCCCCAAACGACGACAATTGTGCGCGTGCCTTGGCCCCTCAGTATGATTGCGCCCGTTGGCACTTGCCAAATATAATCGGTCGTTGTGGCCGAAGCCGCGACGGTGTAAGTCGTTGTATCGTTAGAACAAACCGCCGAGAAGCCTTGAATCGGCAATGAATCGGGCAATTCGGTGGAGACTTCGACAACCAATTCAGTCGGTGTACCATTGCCGCAACGGTTCGTCGGCGTTATTGCTATGCGCCCGTTTGCCGTTCCCCAACGGACTTGCAACGAATCAGTTGTTACAGGATTGAGAGCCGTTCCGTTCACCAAAGCCCAAACAAACGTGGTGTTTGCGGGGGGCGTAATGCGGTAAGTCGTGATTTCGTCTTTACAAACGCTCGCTTTGCCCGTTATACTGAGGGGTGTCGGAATGCGGCCAATATTGACCGAAAAGCAAGACGTATCGCTCACACCACAAGCGTTTTGCGCGTTTACGCACACCTGCGCAATCGTGGCGTTAGCGTTCCAAGTCGTTGTTATTTGATTGGTTTGCTTGGTAAACGTGCCGTTTGTTACCGTCCAATTGAAACTATCCACGTTGGCGGCGGGTGTCGGAATCAAAA
>JAYTMF010000137.1:0-2625 GCA_043728755.1 Flavobacteriales bacterium | reverse complement strand
TGGTGAGAATTCCCGATACAATCATCAGGAAAAGGTTTACTGTTCCTGTTACCGGAGGTCCCTTCACTATTCCGGCCGGCCAGACCATTATCAATCAGGCGGAAAATAATTTACTCAATCTCAACAGCGTCGAATTGCGCGAAGTCGAAATTGAATCAGGCTTCATGCAATATTCTATTACGAGTTATATAAATGGATATCTCAATTGTAACTATGAATTGCCGGGCGTTACATTGAATGGTTCGGGTACACTTATTCAGACCATTACAGAACCCGGATCAGGCAATGCCCCATATACCTTTAGCGGTGAGATCGATCTTAGCAATCATCGCATCGATCTAACCGGTTCCACCGGATTTATGTTCAACAGAATTTATACGCATCTCACTATATCGCCCTCAGCGGATGCGCCAACACCGACTATCATCAGCGGTAATGACAGCATAGTTGTAGAATTGAAATTTGTAAATCCTGTTGTGCGTTATGCTCGTGGATATTTTGGGCAACAACAATATCATCTCGATCAGAGAATAAGTTTCAGTAGTGAATTTCAGTTTCCGGAAGGCGCGTTGAATATTGATCGCGCCATGATGAGAATGCATATTACCAACCAGGTTGGTACCGATGCGCAGATTCAATTCAACACGTTGTCGAATTACAGCTCCTTCAACAACAATACCGTTTCGCTAAACTATACACCGATATTTCAGCCTCTGAATATCACAAGGGCATACGACAACAACGGTGTCATCATTCCTACATCGTATGTGTATATGATGAATGAGACCAACAGCAATATCACTGCATTCATAGAGAATCTGCCTGACACGATAAGCATGGTTGCCGAAATCTCGATCAATCCGCTTGGAAACGTAACCGATGGCAATGATTTTATTTATACTGCACGACCACTGAAAGCAGACCTTGAATTAGACATTCCGCTCAGCATCGGAGCCAGCAATCTAACTTTTAGAGATACATTGGATATTGTCGCCACCACAGTGTTAGTCGCCGATGGTCATTTGTACTTGTATGTGAACAATGCATTTCCGTTTTCTGCGAAGTGTGATGTTTTTCTTATCGATTTGAGCAATGAGTTTACTTCAATGCTGATTGACAATGGAATGATTAATCATGGTATTGAAACGGATGTCACGGGTGTGAGTATTCCTGTGGAGTCTGTTTTGGATATTCCCGTGAATGAACATAACATCTCCTTACTCAATTCAGATCATAGAATTGTATTGCGAATCGTTTTCGACACTCCGGATATCAATCAACCTTCCGGCCTTTATAAAACGCAGTGGATGGATTTTAAAGTGATTGCGGATGGAATGCTGCAACTGAATTACAGGTAAGGATTGATCGTTGAAGATGAACAGAGCAACAAAAAACAATTACGCTGCGAATGGGAGAATGGAGTCCATTCGCTTTTTGCTTTGGATATTTTTTTTGGTGCAAGGCCATCACGCTTTCGCACAAGTTCCATTGATATATCTGCTTTCTTCCGATAGTTCATATAAGAGGTCCAACGGTATCTTTCAATGCTATGGTGAGGGATTGATTGGTTCCAATGTGTTGGATAATTCATTCATGAAGACTTCTTTTCTTGGAGGACATCTCGAGAATAGTCATCTCGATAAGATGCAAGGCGAAATGAAGGATCAGAATAGGGCTGGTTTTGTAGCTGCTGCGGGTATTGAATTTTACAATATGCGTGATACGATTTTCAATCGTCCGCAATGGGGAATTCGCGCAGGTTTCAATACCAATTATCACAGCGCGGTGAGTTTCTCAAAGGATTTGTATAGTGTAATTTACCGCGGCAACACCGCCTTCTTAAATGATACAGCGATGCTTGGCCCGTTGAATTTTCAATATCAAGCATGGCAGAAAATGGGATTTGGTATTTTCAATAAGCACAACTTGAGTTCACTCACGCTTTCATTGGTTGAAGGACAGAAGATGCAATCCATGATCGTCAGTGAAGCTGAATTGTATACAAGTTTGAGTGGTGATAGCCTTGCATTAAGCTATCGAGGAGATTATTTGAGATCCGACCAATCGAGAAGTGGTTTGGCCAATGGAAGTGGGCTGGGCGTAGCTGTTGATCTCGAATACAATCTTCCTTTGACAGATCACAATGGCGTCATTTCAATTTCATTGCACGACTTCGGATTTGTTGCGTGGAATAGAATGAGTGAAAAAATAAATTATGATTCACTCACATCTTGGACAGGCGTGAATGTTCAGGACGTATTTCAATTGTCAACAGATTCCGTTAATCTTCCGGGGCTAAAGGACTCCGTTCATTATTCTTCGGAAAGGAAGCGCTTGGTAGCTCCATTGCCGGCATCCGTTCATCTTAGGTATTGTCGTTTTTTCAATGAGAAAAATTTTTATGAAGCAGGAATTAGTATGTGGCCCAATAAGGCTGCCGTCCCGTTAGTGTATGCCGGGTTGAGTCATTTCATTAGCGAACATTTTTTGATCAATGAAAAAGTAAGTTTTGGTGGATACGGAAGATTTGGTGTAGGTGCGGAACTGCAGTGGATGCCGCGTGGATCATGGCTATTTCGGGTGGGCACCCGCCATCTCGGAGGCTTCACTATGGGCAGTGCTCGG
>JAYTMF010000136.1:0-9001 GCA_043728755.1 Flavobacteriales bacterium | reverse complement strand
GATCTAAATCCTCAAGTGTTTGACATAAGCACTTTCTCACCGATGTATGGATCAAATAGCTATACGGCATGTTTGCATGACGACGGTACTATCGATTTTATTTTCAATGACATTTATCTTCCGGATATCATTAGCGACGAAGAGGGTTCTCATGGTTTTGTAGTTTATGAAGTTTCCGCAAGAGAAGATCTCATGCCGGGTACTGTTCTCTACAATCAAGCGGATATTTTCTTCGATGCAAACCCTGCCATCATCACCAACGAAACTTTCCATACCATCTTCGATTGTACGTCATTCACACCAATGATAGGCGACATGGAGGTGTGTGACGGTGAGCAAATCGAATTGGATGCGACTCAGAATTATGTAGAGAGTTACGCATGGCTGTTGAATGATGAAGCCATTGTAGGCGACTCCAATATTTCATTGAATAGTTTGAGCGCGGGTGAATATGATTTGACTTTGATCACAGCGAATCCACTTTGCGAGGAGATGCACAACACAACATTGATGGTTCACACCAATCCAACAGTGGATGCAGGAATGGATATTTCTGTTTGTGATGGTGATGCTGTGCTGTTGAATGCAACAAGTGGGAATGTGGTCACATGGTCAAATGGCACTGTAAACGGCGATTCATTTGTTCCAACGATGGATATGATATTGACTGCGAGTACCACGAATGAATTTGATTGTTCTTCAACAGATCCGTTGAACATTACCGTGAATGAACTGCCTTCAATTGATGTTACTGAGAATGGAAACACGCTGACCGCTTCTTCAGGAATGAGCTACCAGTGGTATCACAATGGTGTAGCAATCGACAATGCGACAAGTCAAACGTTGATGACTATCGGAGGTGGTGAATATTACGTGCTGATTACCAGTGAAGCCAATTGCGATGTGATAAGTGAATCCATCATGGTGGTGAGTGTCGACAATACGACACGCTCGAATATTGTTATCTACCCTAATCCAATGTCGAACCAAACGACACTACAATTGCCCGATGGAATGCATCATATCACGATGTATGACATCACCGGCAGAGTGGTGAGATCATACAGCAATTGCATGGGAACAATGACCATTGAGCGAAGTGGACTTGCATCAGGAAGATATCAGTTGATGATTCAATCGAAAGAAAGTTTGTTGAAAGCAGATTTGATTGTTGAGTAGACGGTCAGAATTTGAAGTTTAACTATGAAAAAGAGAAACCTTAAAACGCCTCAGAGATGGGGCGTTTTTGTTTGTGGTAGAAGAAGCAAATAGCAATTCGACCTCGCAACTTTTTCGCTTTGTACATTTGCTCATCTCATTTCATTTATGGATAAACCAAGAGTAGGTGTATTAGGCGGTGGTTCATGGGCCACGGCACAAGTGAAGTTGCTGTGCAACAACACGGATAAAGTGCAGTGGTGGATGCGCAGTAAAGGTGCCATAGAACACATTCGCAACTATGGTCACAACCCTCATTATATCCAGAGTATTGAGTTTGATAAGGCCAAGATTAATGTAACCGACAACCTTCAGGAAGTCATAGACAATAGCGACTACATCGTCGTTGCGATTCCGTCAGCGTTTCTGCACACCACCTTTGAGCAATACAAGCCAAAGGGACTTGAAAGTAAAGTATTGTTCTCAGCGATTAAGGGTATCATCAATGAGTTTGACTCAATTCCCGCACGCTATTTTCACAAACAATGGGGCGTACCCGCTAACCAAATCGGAATTGTCTGCGGACCATGTCATGCGGAGGAAGTTGCTCTTGAAAAATTATCCTATCTGACCATTGGTTGTCATGATTTGACTAAGGCAGATGTCATGGCGAAAATGTTCGCATGTCGTTACATCAGAACAACAACCACTGAGGATGTATATGGCGCAGAGCTCGCTGCCATTCTGAAAAATGTCTACGCTGTTGCTTCCGGGATCTGTCATGGTCTAGGATATGGCGACAATTTTCAGGCTGTACTTATCAGTTGCGCCATCCGCGAGATTGAACGATTTCTCGATTGTGTAAATGAAGTCCATCGCGATGTGAAAAGCAGCGCTTACCTCGGCGATCTTCTCGTTACAGCGTATTCTCCATACTCGCGCAACCGAACTTTCGGAACGATGGTCGGTAAAGGATATAGTGTGAAATGGGCGACCATCGAAATGAACATGGTTGCTGAAGGATATTATGCAACACGCGGCATTCACGAAATAAACAAGCACTTCAAAGCTGACATTCCCATTGCGGATGCTGTTTATAGAATCTTATATGAAAAAATTTCTCCGATGATAGAGATGAGAATTTTGACCGATATGCTCTCCTAATTTTTTGATTCCGACGGTTCTTTGAATCGCATGTGAATGCAATTCAACAAGGGCCATCCCAAACTTCATTGCGACTATCTTCGCGGGAGCGAATCCCAGCCTTTGTACATCCAGACTTTTATATATGGCAAAATCCCCATCGAGATGTGGGAGTTTCCGGTGATGATATTCTTATTGCTCATCGCTTATGTCTCAGCGTCTATTATCAAACGCCGAATGATCGGTAGGAAGCCCGAGTATAAATACTTCGTTTGGGGTTTGATGACAAAGGTGATGGGTGGGATTTTATTTGCCTGTATTTATGTATTCTATTACGGCGGTGGCGATACCACGAGTTATTATGAATGTTCAATGACCTTCAGCAGATTGTTGGTGCACGATTTTTCTGATTTTTTAATCGTACTTTTTGGTGATGGCACTCAGGAGATGAAAAGCTATTTCACTACTGAAACAGGGGAGCCACTGATGTACATGTTTGCAGAAGGCTCAACCCGATTCACCATGAAATTGTTGATCCCTTTCATGCTCGTTACCGGGAATAGTTATTTTCTGACAACAGTATTGGTCGCTATTTTCACCTATGGCGGTTTATGGCAACTCTTCAGAATGTTTGTGCGACACTTTCCGCAACATACCAGACGCTTGGCAATTGCTATTCTTTTCATGCCTTCGGTACTTTTCTGGGGATCGGGAATTCTCAAAGATTCGTTCACGCTTGCAGCTACTTGTTACCTGATCGTGGCAATCAATAACCTGATCGAGCACCGCGGTTTGCTGGTAATGAACATAATAAAAGTGTTGCTTTTTGGACTTGTTGTCATTTCCATCAAAGCCTACGTGATCGTGATTCTCCTGCCCAGCACGCTGGTGTGGATGTTTTATAACAGGATGCGTAAAATTAAAAATGTGCTTATCAGACAACTGATCGTGCCGATTGTGTATGTTGTCATACTCGCCGGAAGTTATTTTGGATTGACAGCACTGGGAGAAAGTTTAGGTAAATTCAGTGTCGACAATGCACTAAAGACCGCGGCGGTCAACCAATTCGATTTGAAGCAGGAATACTATGAAGGCAACTCATTTGATATTGGTGATTTCGATCCGACTGTTACAGGCGCACTCTCAAAATTTGTTCCCGCCACTTTGGCTGGGTTGTTCAGGCCCTATTTGTGGGACTGCAAAAACGTGGTAATGCTTTTAAGTGGACTTGAAAATTTTTTCGTGCTCTTACTCACGATAGTGGTATTGATGAAGATGAGGTGGAGAATGATCAGCAAGTTTGTGATTCATCACCCCTTACTCCTATACTGCCTTGTTTTCTCTATTCTCTTCTCATTTATGATTGGCCTGACATCTCCGAATTTTGGTGCGCTGGTGAGATTTCGATTGCCGCTGATACCGCTCTATATGGCGTGCCTGATGATAATCTATGGCGAGTTGGAAGCTTTTAAAAGGAGAAGGAATTCTGGGATGAACCAAAAACGATTTGCTACTGTTCCAAAAATCAAATGAGACTCATCTTGAAAACCTCACAGAGTTTTTCCTTAAGCACGGTTTTCACTTCTTCCATATTCAATTCATGACCAAGCTCGAGATGCATGGATGTAACCGCTTTGTCAGTAATTCCACAAGGGATGATGTTATTGAAGTAGTTGATGTCGGCATTGACGTTGAATGCAAAGCCATGCATAGTCACCCATCGGCTGCACTTCACTCCCAATGCCGCAATTTTTCGCGCTTTTTTTTCGTCATCCACATCAAGCCATACACCTGTGAGCCCATCAATTCTTCCCGCAACCATTCCAAATTCTTTAAGGGTGAGAATGATGGCCTCTTCAAGATATCGTAAATAGCGATGTATGTCTGTAAAGAAATGATCGAGATCGAAAATGGGATAGCCTACTATTTGGCCCGGACCATGATAAGTGATATCGCCGCCTCTATTGATCGCGTAAAAGGTCGCCTCCACATTTTTCAAGGCGTCTTCATCAAGCAACAAATTCGCAATGTCTCCACTTTTTCCTAATGTGTAAACATGAGGATGCTCTACAAAGAAAAGTTGATCATCTGTGGTGAGTTGGGCGGAATCTGAATGTTGCCTGTTGTAAAGTTTTTTGTCAACACTCGTCCTAAAATATTTTTCCTGAAGATCCCAGCACTCCTTGTAGTCCATCATGCCGAGATCTTTGAAATGAACCAACCTTCGGGGAGCATTTTTCAGGTCTTTCTCCGACATATTTTCTGAATCTTTTATTGCAATTGACCTGATCAAACTTTCGAAAGTTCGCTCTTCAAAAAGAGGATGGCAGGAATGGCAACAGCATCTTCGTTTTTCAATTCAGCAAGATCAATGCTCAACCAATCACCGAGGTGAATGAGATACATCGAACGTTCTATTCTGCTGCTGCCTTTGGACCATGCTTCGATGATGGTATCGCACTTTTCGCCCATGAGCTTTTTGCACAATTCCATTCTCAATTGTGAACGCTTGTGATCGTCTTCATTGCGAATGATGATCACCGCCACTCTATTGTCACCACCGGTCCATCCCACCAATTCGTTGTGATTCATTTCCGGAAAAATGTGATGCCAGCAAAGCATTTTGGAGTTTTCATTGATCTGCTGTCGCCAGCGAATAGCAACACCTTCATACTGCGCTTCGCTGTACAAAACAGGAATACGCTCCACAATTTGTTCAGCAATATTTTTGGATGTCGAACGGATGTTTGCAATGTCACCATTGATCAATGCAATACTGTTTTCAATTTCCTTTTCAAAATAATTATCAATAAAACCATATGCCTGGAGCATAAAAAACAGTTGGACAGAACTATATCCAAACATGGCTCTGGGAGGATTACCCCCGGGTATCATGATGAGGTTATATCCTCTTTCTTTAGCTATCACACCGATTTTTCCGCCACTTGTAATACACGCGATCTCTGCACCGCGCGCCATTCCTTCATTCATCGCCGCAACTGTTTCTTCAGTGTCTCCACTATAGCTGCTGATAATGAGCAGTGTGTTTTTTGACACGAATTCCGGTAACACATAATCATTGGTGCATATAATTGGAAGTGCAATTTTTTCTGCCACCAACTGACTTACAATTTTTCCTCCGATGCCACTTCCGCCTAAACCAGAGATCACGATGTTGTCGATTTTTCTATCTGCTTTTTTCAACGATGCGCTACGGCCAATCTGAAGTGCTTCCTGTAGGTGTGTGGGAAATGCCTCTACTAAATTTTTCATGTTATTTGTCTGAGAATTAAGGGTGCAAATGTAAGAGTTGTCCTTTTGTATCAAATTGATGACCGTTATGTTTTTGTGAATAATTCCTTCTGCATTCACCTTATTCCCTTCATAAATTGAAGGCTGAAATTTTCCTGTTGAAATCGAAAATTCACATACAGCATGATGGGTTGAAAAAGGGCCGTGGCGCTCAATTCAACACGCACAATCATTTTCTCAAGCATCGGTATGAGCAAACAGATGAAGCGGTAATGCAATGGCAAATTGAGGAGGAGGAGGAAAATCCAAGGACAAAATTTATCGAAGTTTTTCCCGTGAATATTCTCTCAAAGAACAACAGTCCTGATATTCCGTTTAGTTATAGCATCAATCCTTACAACGGCTGCGAACACGGCTGCGTGTACTGCTACGCACGAAACTCCCACGAATATTGGGGTTATAGTGCCGGCAAGGATTTCGAAGAGAAAATTCTTTATAAGCCGAATGGCCACACGATGCTACGTGAAATTTTTCGCAGTGGAAAATGGAAGCCAGAGCTGATTGTGCTCAGCGGCAATACAGACTGCTACCAGCCTGCAGAGCGAAAAATGGAATTAACCAGAAAGTTGCTCGAAGTATTTCTCGAACACAAACATCCGGTGGGCATCATTACCAAAAACAATTTGATATTGCGGGATCTGGACATTCTGAAAGAATTACACGCACAGCGTCTTGTTGCTGTTACGTTGTCCATCACCACCTTGAACGATGAATTGAGACGAACGATGGAGCCTCGAACTTCTTCTGTGGCCAATAAGCTGAAGGCTTTGGAAATGATTGCGGCAACTGGCATACCCGTGAATATCAACATGGCGCCCATTATTCCCGGTGTCAACAGCGATGAAATTTTTAGTCTTGTGGAGGAAGTTGGAAAACGCGGAGCAAGCTCTGTGAGCTACATCATGGCGCGCCTCAACGGACAAATAGCAGAGATTTTCGAAGACTGGTTGCGAAAGTCCATGCCCGAAAGAGCGGAGAAAGTATTGAACCTCATACGTGAATCGCATGGCGGCACATTGAACGAATCGCGCTGGAAGACCCGCATGAAGGGCGAAGGGAAGTTTGCCGAAAATGTATCCGACATGTTCAAAATTGCGAGGAAACAGTTTATCAAGCCTTCGTCAAAACATGCATTTGATTTTAGCATCTTTACCACAAATACAACGCAGCAGTTAACTCTCTTTTAAAAACGCAAATGACAACGCTCGCTCACCAAAGGTTTTTGAAACCTATTCAACAGCTCAACACAATTCTTGCAAAGGCAAAATCACATAAGGATAAAGCGCTCGGCTTATATCAGGGTAATGCACGCGATGTGCTATTCCGATTGGAAGCATTGTGCAGGATTTACAGAAGGAGCGGCGATAAAAAATTCTTTAGTTATTGGTACAAGGAATTCAAACACATGGAAGACCTGTTGGGTCGAATGGACCATTACGAAGAGATGCACAAGGAATTTTCCGGCTACAAGGAATTCAAAAAAAGTGCGGATAAGGTTTTCCAGTTGAGGCATAAGGAAATTGCTGATTTCCTCACCGGGTCATTGATGAATGATGGCTGGCTCTCAGGAGAGAAAATGCAATTGTTCACAGATGGACTTGCCGAAGTGAAATGGATGGATGAGGATGAAGACATGATGGAATTTGGTGATGCGATGTGTGACGAATTGGATAAGCTGGTGGACAAATATCGAAGTGGGGAACTCGATCCGTACAAGCTGGAAGCGGGCATGCATGAGTTCAGAAGGCGGCTGCGTTGGATCAGCATTTATGCTCAGGCAGCTAGCGGCATAGTGCAACTGCATGCAGCAAAAAAAATTCCGGCGGACCTTGCGAAATATTGCCCGAAGGAAATCACGTCATCGCCCTTCAACGCGATGGAAAAAGCCCCTAAAGGGAAAGCAGTCATCACTATTCAATCACATTATTTCTACGCTCTGAGTTGGCTCATACTTCGGTTGAGTAAGTTGAAAGATGTGGGCATTCGCACCGAGGCATTCAACGAAATGATGATTGCGTCCGGTGCTAAGGATGCAAAGTTGATCGCTAAGTTTAAAGGAACTTGTGATTTTGATCTGGAACAAATTGCTACGCTTGCTGAAAGTGATATTGATGATTTTATTTACAAAGATTTCATCACAGAAAGAATCTGGAGAGATATCATGAGGTCGCTGGCATGACAAGGACTTTAGCATATATGGAATCGCCAGTCGGATTGCTAAAACTCGAAGGTGTTGCGCATTCACTTGGTAAAATTTCATTCGTTGACAAGGAAAATGAAGCTGAATGCAACGTGGAATATTTGGACACCGCTATACGACAACTCACCGAATACTTCGCAGGTTGTAGGGAGAAATTCGTGCTATCTATTCACCTTGAAGGAACACATTTTCAGCGCAACGTGTGGGAAGAATTGCAGAAGATCCCCTTTGCAGGTAAATGTTGCTACGAAGACATCGCACGCAAGCTTGGCGACATCAAAGTGATTCGCGCAGCGGCAACAGCAAACGGCAGAAACCCATTGCCGATCATCGTACCGTGTCACCGCGTAATTGGTAAGAACGGCTCCCTTACCGGATACAGTGGCGGACTATGGCGAAAGAAGTGGCTTCTTGATTTTGAACAGAAGGATTTGCAACCGAAGTTGCTCTAAAAGTCATTTGCGATTTTTAATTTGCGATTTGAGCAGGAACACATTTCCATAGTCGAATTTATTGAGTAGGTGATCAGAAAATTTAATGATTCACGCGTCGCGCTTTCCCTTTTGTCCTACTAAACTTTCCCCCTAAATCCTATTTATTGACGTGGTGCAATATCCCATTAATTCGCCTACGGAACCATCCACCTAAATCCCACATACCCCATCCTTCCAAAAACAGGTCCCCACAGAAGCGATCCATCGAAATTTTCACTTGCCGGATTTTCAGCTGAAACAATGGCGCTATGTACCATGAAGTTAGTGATGTTCTCCACTCCGACATACAACTCAACATTTTTCTTGAAGACATAAGTCACTTGTGAATTCAATAGAAAATAATCTTGCGAATATTGCTGAACGACCTGATCACCATGTTGATGTTCACCCGCAGTTATCGGAATACGCTTCTTGCTGATCCATTGCAACGTTGCGTCAAAGCGCCATTGGGCACCATTGGTTTTCGCTTTAGTTTCATATGCAACATTTGTAAAAGCACGATGACGATTCACCAATGGTTTGTCGAGTAATCCACTTGTGTATTGCGTGCGCACTTCCAGCCAACGATACGCCAATCGCCAGTCAAGACGCTTGACTGGTGACCACTCCATTTCAGCCTGCAAACTATTGCTGAAGCTTTTTCCTTCGAGATTATAAAACTTTGCGTATCGAGCTTCTTCAAGATCAAGAACGA
>JAYTMF010000135.1:0-12981 GCA_043728755.1 Flavobacteriales bacterium | reverse complement strand
CTCATTCTTGATGAAGCCGATCGTATGCTCGACATGGGATTTCAGCCAGATCTCTTCCGCATTATGCGTTCCTTAAATGAGAAGCGCCAGACCTTGATGTTCTCCGCGACGATGCCCAATGGTATCGCCCAACTTGCACAGACATTTCTCACTGATCCCATTCAGATCAGCATCGCCATCTCCAAGCCCGCAGCAGGCGTGAAGCAAGGCGCATACATCGTGCACGAAGACCAGAAACTCAATCTCATCCTGTATATTCTCAAGCACGAAGACCGTTCCGATCAGAGCATCATCGTTTTCTGTTCGAGGAAACAAGCAGTGAGTGCGCTCTATCAAAAACTGAAGAATGCGAAGTTGAATGTAGGGCGTATTTCCAGCGATCTCGAACAAAACGAGCGCGAGGAAGTGATGCAGCAATTCCGCAATAGAAATATAAACGTGCTAGTGGCGACGGACGTTATCAGTCGCGGTATCGACATAGACGGTATCGACATGGTGATGAACTATGACGTGCCACGCGACGCAGAAGACTATGTTCACCGTATCGGTAGAACGGCACGAGCGCAGAAGAAAGGTGAGGCAATCACGCTTGTTTCTCCAACGGATCAATCCAGTTTTCAAAAGATTGAAAAGCTGATCGAGATGGTCGTGGAGAAACTGCCGGTTCCCGCAGAGATAGGTGCTGCTCCCGAGTACAATCCATCGGCACATCGCCAAAGTAGCGGATTCCAAGGCGCTGGTGGGCAGCGTAATGGTGGTGGTGGCGGCAATAAATTCTTCAACAAAAAGAAGGGCACTTCAGGAAGTCGACCGAGATAGAAAACCAGACTTTCTTTTCGAGTAGGAATTGTTTTTTCGAGCTATAGCCGGAGATGCAACAATCCAATGAAAGTCTGCTCTTGTGTGACCAGTATAAGATTTCTCTCAAGATTTTATTTTTCAATTATTGAAAGCAAGCAGCGTCATCCACGCTTCGCTGAGTTGATTGGCATTCAGGAATTCTTTTGCCAATGCATGCAGTCTTTGTTCGAGTGTCACAGAATCATTTTCGAACTCGATGAATAATTCTGCGAGGTCGAGAAGCTTGAATTCATTCACAGATGTTTCATCGGGAAGTTGTTCTACGCCTGCAAGTTTAGCGAGGTCATTGCCACTAAGAATTTTCGAGTGGAGAATATCAGAAGGCAACTGATCGAAACCGATGCCGAGGTGTCTTGTTGGTTGTGGCAATTCAAAGAGACCTTTGTTTGCGCGTGAATACCATGATCCGCCCATGCGTGCAACCTGATCTATTTTCTGCGGAGAAATTTTTCCTTCCACATCAAGAATGTTCTCATTGATGTGCATCAACACAACTTCGCAGATGATGAGATTGCCTGCACCACCACCATTGCCAAGAGCGATGATATCATTCACTTTGCACTCCATCTGTACCGGTGATTCTTTCACACGAAAAGGCTTGACCATCTCAGAAGCGATGGGTGTCAATCCGCTTTTGATGAATTCATTCACACCATTCGGATATTCTGCACTGGCGAGCGACATTTGTTCTACGATATTCCAATTCACGATGTTGATCACACACTCGCGCGTTTTTTCGGCATTTTGAAGAGTGTGTTTTGTAGAGTTGTCTCTGCCTCTTCTCGCAGGTGAAAAAATGAGGATAGGAGGATTTGAAGAGAAGACATTGAAAAAACTGAACGGCGAAAGATTGGGTAAACCATTTTCGTTGATCGTGCTGGCAAAGGCTATGGGACGAGGCCCAATGGAGCCTAGAAGGTATTGGTGGAGCGTCGGTTGTGGAGTATCCTTGGGGTTGATGGTTAACATGTTCGAGGTGCTATTTGAATGGCAGAAGTGTCGTTTGATTTGTGATTAGAGGAAAGAGGGCGGTCATGTGAAGTTGAAGAAATGCTTTTTGGCGTTTGTTATTTGTTCGTTGTTTGTTGTTGCGCGATGATGCTCGCTCATTATTGAATGTTGTTGTTGAAGTAGTGCAACAACTGATTATTTCGCCGGCATATCGTTAATTGATTCCATGACTTTCTTTTTGAGTTCTTCTTTGAAGTCGGCGATGCGTTGTAAGAGTTTTGCATCGGATGTGGCGATAATTTGCGCAGCGAGAATTCCGGCGTTTCTTCCTCCATTCAGAGCGACTGTTGCTACAGGCACACCTGCGGGCATTTGCAAAATAGAGAGGACACTGTCCCAGCCATCTATGGAGTTAGAAGATTTGATCGGAACGCCAATCACAGGAAGTGGCGTAAGTGAGGCCGTCATGCCGGGAAGATGTGCAGCACCACCGGCACCGGCGATGATCACTTGCAATCCTCGGGACACGGCAGTTTGCGCATATTCAAACATGCGTTCCGGTGTACGGTGAGCGCTCACCACCGTCATTTCATACTTCACCCCAAGTGATTGTAATACTTCAGCGGCCTCGTTCATGATGTGAAGGTCGCTCTTGCTGCCCATGATAATTCCTACCATAATAAATGTGTCGAGCGGCGAATTTACTGCTCTTTTGGAGCAACACAATTCGGTTATATTTGACCCAAACCATCATCTATGATTCGCTTTCGTCTGACCATCCTCGGCTTCCTGCAATTCTTTGTTTGGGGTGCATGGCTCATCACCATCGGAACGTATTGCTTCAATGCGAAAGGTTGGACCGGCGCGCAGTTCGGAGCGATATTCTCCACACTTGCGTTGTCGTCGCTATTTATGCCCGCCATTACCGGTATCATCGCCGACAAGTGGGTGAATGCAGAAAAGCTTTATGGGATACTGCATATAATGTACGGTATCATCTTGTTTTTTGTGCCGCAGGTCGATGATCCGGATACGCTTTACTATGTGATTTTCGCGGCGATGATCTGTTATATGCCGACGATATCGTTGTCGAATTCCATTTCATACACGATTTTAAAAAACAACGGATTCGACGTCATTCGCGTGTTTCCGCCAATCAGGGTTTGGGGAACCATCGGATTTATTGCGGCGATGTGGATCACCAATCTCACCGGAAGCAAGGCCAATGCAAATCAGTTTTTAATTGCGGCAGTCGCCGCGATTGGTTTGGGAATCTACGCTTTCACTTTGCCGAAATGCCCGCCTCAAAAATCAATCACCAAGGATGCTTCATGGATGGAGCAGCTGGGATTGAATGCCTTCAAATTATTGGCCAATTACCGCATGGCGATGTTCTTCACCTTCTCTATGTTTCTCGGCGCAGCCTTGCAGCTCACCAATATGTACGGTGATTCTTTCCTCGATGATTTCTCAAGAGTGCCTCAGTATGCCAATTCTTTTGTAGTGAAATACTCCACGATCATCATGTCCATTTCGCAGATTTCAGAGACGCTTTTCATCCTCACGATACCGTTTTTTCTCAAGCGATTTGGAATAAAACAGGTGATGTTATTCTCTATGCTTGCGTGGGTGTTGCGCTTTGGATTGTTTGCGTATGGCAATCCGACGGATGGATTGTGGATGATCATTTTATCGTGCATCGTTTATGGAATGGCATTTGACTTCTTCAATATTTCGGGATCGCTTTTCATTGAAACTACAACAGATTCTTCCTACAGATCAAGTGCGCAGGGCCTGTTCATGATGATGACCAATGGCGTAGGAGCATATCTTGGAAGCAAGATCAGCGGTTTTATTATCGATGCATATTATACAGGAGCAGAGGGCGACAAGAACTGGCATGGCATCTGGCTGACATTCGCTATTTACGCGTTAGTTGTCGCGGTGTTGTTTATGATATTCTTTAAAGATGATAAGAAGCAGATCAATCTGGAAGGAATTCCGGCGCATTGATGCGTTTATACTAGTGCAGTCATTTAGGAATGATCAATTCTAAAAGTCTAATTATGTATTGAGTTCATTCTGCTCAGGCCGCATGGCCTCGTCCCACATGTGTTGGATTATACCGATTGGACTTGTGTAATAGTCCAATCTTTGCTTCGCTAGATTGAACTAAACACTTGTATCCATCGGCATTTACCACTGAATGATTTCTCAAACATTGGCCCGTTTTATAAATCACATTGGTATAAACTGAGTTAATTCAAATTTCAGTTTGATTTAAGAATAAGTTTATCTCGTGAAAACTGATGGAAGGACCTTAGTTCAGACTAATCTTCATCACCCGCTTCGAAATCGAAGTCTGTGTATTCATCAATATCTCTTCTTTCTTTTTTGGTTGGTCTTCCCAAGCCGCGTTGGCGATCATTTTTGAATTGAAGACGGATGATCTCCAATTTTCGCAATTCATCGGGTGAAGTGATGTCGGCAATATGTGTTGAAACCAACTTCGCGCCAACGCGTGATTTTGGAAAAGAGAGTACTTAGTATGTGAAATGAAGTGGCCCTTTTCTCACGCGAATGTCATCACCCTCTTTTAATTCTCTGCTGGCTTTGGTGAATTCACTATTCACCCAAACTTTATTCAACTTACATTGAGAAGCTGCGAGTGAACGCGTTTTGTAAATGCGAATACACCAAAGAAATTTATCGATGCGCATGATTCAATTTTCAGTGAGTGGGTTGGTGCAAAGGGTGAACATCTCGCCTATAAAATTTCTTCCTGCAATTTTTCAAATCAAAAATCAATTTGCAGATTGAATTTTTTGCGAAGTGTTTCAAGCGCGGGATTCTTTTGAACCAGCGCGTCAAATTTTTGTTTTGAAGTCTGATACTGCGCTTTGATTTCACCTTGTTTCATAATCTCAACGATGAAGTCAAGACCACGAATATCCGATGTTTCGCGGAGAAAGTCCGTGAGCTGTGAACGGTAGTCGTTGAAATACATCTGTTGTGTAGCACTTGGAAATGACACGCGCAATACGTTGCCGAGTTTCAATTCGAGCGAGGCGACTTTGAATGCGGACTGCACTTGCATATTGTGTTTCAATTTTTCTGATGCAAATGTCATCCAAGCTTCTTCGATCTCTTGTGTACTGTATTCACGTGTGGCGGCTTCTCTTGCCGCCGCTTCCGTTGCTGTACTATCCGCGCCTTTTGCAACAGATTGCTGCATTGTTTTCTTGATAGATAGAGATTCGGATGATTTCAGAATGAGGCTTCGCTTTCCAAGTGAGGGCGTTGTAGAAACCGTATGTGTAACAGTGGGTTTTGCCTCCACTTTAGTGACAATCTCAGTTGCACCCGGCGTTGACGGAGTGATGCTTTTTTGCTGAACCGTTGGTTTTGTGATCGTTCTGCTACGAAATGGCTTCAGTCTGAAGTTTTTTTTTTCGCCTTCTCTTTGATTGTAGAGAATGCTCGCGAGTTTCATCAGTGTCAATTCCACTAACAATCGTTGGTGTTTACTGCCTCGATATTGTGTGTCGCACTCGTTGACAAAAGATAGCCCTTGTATCAGCAATCGAAGATCTGCTGCCTGAGATTGAGTTTTATATTTCTCCGCGATGGCGTCGCTCACTTCCATCAAAGCGATGGTCTGCGGATCTTTGCTCACGAGCAGATTTCTGAAATGTGCGCCAAGACCGGTAATAAAGTGATGTCCATCAAAACCTTTGTTCAATACTTCATCGAACAATACAAGACATGAGGCCACGTCTTCATTGAGCATGAAATCGGTTATTCGGAAGTAGTAGTCATAATCCAGCACGTTGAGGTTCTGAATGATGGTCTGGTAGGTCAGATTTTTACCACAAAATGCGACCACCTGATCAAATATGGAGAGCGCATCGCGCATGGCACCATCCGCTTTCTGAGCGATGACAAGCAATGCTTCGGGCTCAGCCGTAACTCCTTCTTCCTTGCAGATATAAGTAAGATGCTCGACCATATCCTTCACCTTGATCCTGTTGAAATCAAAGATCTGGCAGCGACTTAAAATGGTGGGGAGGATCTTGTGTTTTTCCGTAGTAGCAAGAATGAAAATTGCGTGTGCCGGCGGTTCCTCAAGCGTCTTAAGGAATGCATTGAATGCAGCTGCGGAAAGCATATGCACCTCGTCGATGATATACACTTTGTACTTTCCGATCTGAGGCGGTATGCGAACACTGTCGACAATGGATCGCACTTCGTCAACGCCATTGTTAGAAGCGGCATCGAATTCGAAAATGTTGAATTGCAGCTCGTCCATATCATGACCAAGCATACCATTTGCTGCTTTAGCAAAAATTCTTGCACAGGTGGTTTTACCCACACCGCGCGGTCCGGTAAAAAGGTAGGCGTGAGCCATCTGATTACCGGCTATGGCATGTTGGAGGGTGGTTGTAATGTGTCGCTGACCAACAACGGATTCCCATGTGTCAGGACGATACTTACGGGCCGATACGATATAATTTTCTGCCATAGGATGCAAATATGCGCGTGAGAGAAGAAGTGTGAAAAATAAATTGTCAACACCGTGCAAAAAGGCCCGCTTTCAGCGGCGAAATCCTTGCCGTTGATTACGATGAGGAAAATTCCAACCAACGGAATTGCGTGACGGAATTCTGCATTTCTAAGTGCAGTTCAAAGTTTTTTAAGTAAAAGTGGTCCCGTGTGCTTTTTTTAGTCAAATTGCACCGTCAGGCAAATTGCCGGACAGCAATTTTAACCACGACGAAAACAATTGCGATGAAAATAGTTTCCCTATGCGTCTTCACGTTGGCCTGTAATTTCAGCGATGGGCAATTCTTACCTGCGGAGCAAAATATATCCTCCGATCCCCGACATCCAATCACCCATAGCCGGGATTCACTGGAGCTTTGGAGTGTGATTGATGCCGCTACCCTTACCAAGACCAGAAAAGGCGATATCATAAAATATGATTGCTTCTACCATAACGATGAATTGTTCAATGGATGGGCAAAGCAACTCTTTGAAAACAATGACCATCGCTATCGTTATTCGCTCTATGAAAATGGATTGATGGTGAGACAAATTGCATATTACTCGAATGAGCATCTCGACGCGGATTTTCAAATGATGAAAGGGAAGAATTGCGGAAGTGCGCGCATGTGGCATACGGACGGTAAACGTTATATTGATACCTTTTGTGATGAAGACGGCAATCAGGATGGACTTCAGTGGAAGTGGCATAGCAATGGAGAAGTGGCCAGAAAAGCATTGTATGTGAAAGGCACGATGATCTATGAATTGTTATATGATGCGAATGGCGTACAGACGGAAAAGAGAGGGCGCATACCCAAAGATTAGCTCACTTCACAGTGATAAATTCTTTAGGTTAAAAATAAAAAGTCGTTCTGGTAATTGTTCAACATTCGGTCTGAATTAAAATTTGCTTTTCAAGGAAGAATGGCAAATTTGAAAACATATTTACGACTATACCCGAAATGACCGGTAATACCGATTGGACAAGTGTAATAGTTCAATCTTTGCTTCGCCAGATTGAACTATTACACTTGTCCAATCGGCATTAAATGTTGTGCGTTGATGTTGTTTTTTCATAGCCGCAGGGAATTTTCTTTTACTTTTGAACTACACCTAGATAATTAAAAAGTGCGGCGTCAGCACTGAAATCACTAACCTCAGAAAGATGAAAAATATACTTGTTCTTTTGAGTTTGAATCTGGGAATGATATTCAACTCCTCTTCTCAATGCAATTATATCAGTTCAACATCTACGACAGGTGACCTGATGACCTTTAGTTTCGTCAGTGGGCAGTTTGCCAGTTTTGGATGCGGGCCTATCGACCCGACTTTCTGGTTGGCAGGAAGTGGAATGTCAATCAATATTGAATTTTTGAATCCACAGGATTATCCAACCTTTCGTGTGTGGGGAATGAATAATGACGATTCCGCATCTGTAAAGGTCAATGGTTTTGATTACTATCTGTCCAACTTAGCTGCGGCGTATGATGATAAAGTATTGTGCGGTCCATCACCGGGACCGGATGGAGTGGAATTCGCGAATGGCAAGCTCGTTGGCGCGAATGACAATGTTGAAGCCAACTATTCCTATCAGAATATTCAATTGATGATGACAGGAGTGAATACCATTGATGTCATAGGAGTAAGTGGTGTCGGCTGGGGGTTCGCCGGAGCATCTGTTGATTGTCCATTGATCATGAATATCCCAACACAAAGTGTAGTTGAAAATCAATTCAGTTTTTATCCGAATCCTTGTCAGCAATCGACCACGCTGAGATCAAATGTTTCGTTGTCGAATGTCGGCCTGAATATTTATAACATGCAGGGACGTTTGATGGAATCTCTGAATAACATCAACGGCAATTTCATCGAATTGAATGTCGAACAATTTTCAAAAGGTGTTTATTTCGTGCAGATTTTGCAGAACAACAAATTGTATTTTACTGAGAAACTCATTGTTCGCGATTGATTGAATTGACACATGAAAACAGCACATACGAATATGGAAGTACATCGCTACATCGCGGATTTTCCCAATGATGTTGAAGTGAAGTTGGAAGAAATTCGCAGTATCATCCTGGATGTTCTGGAAGATGAGGCAGAGGAAAAAATGAGCTACGGCATTCCCACTTTTGTATTGAACGGCAATCTAGTTCACTACGGGGGATTCAAGCAGCATATTGGTTTTTATCCGGGTGCTTCTGGGATTGAGCATTTCAAGAAGGATTTGTCAGGATACAAATTTGCAAAAGGCTCTGTTCAGTTTCCCGTGGAAAAGGAATTACCGATGAAGCTCATTCAGCGCATTGTAAAATTCCGGATCATGGAGAATCTGGAAAAAGCTAAGGCCAAGAAGAAGAAAAAGAAGTGATAGCAACATTCACGAATTGACTTTTTGATTTATCGCGATATTCACCGAGGTTCAATTCATTTGAAACTACAACAGACGACATTCATCAAATCATAAATAAGCAGCAATGAGCCATCTAAAAACTTCAGTTCGCGTCGACACTGCTATTAACGCACCCATCGCCAACGTTTGGCATTGCTGGGTATTACCGGAACATATAGTGAATTGGTATTTCGCATCTGATGATTGGCATACACCGAAAGCAGAAAATGATCTGCGCGAAGGTGGCAAATTCATGATCCGTATGGAATCGAAGAATGACAATATCGGTTTTGATTTTGAAGGAACCTATACCCACATCGTTGTGGGTGAGTTGATCGAGTATGCACTTGGTGATGGACGAAAAGTGAAAATAGAATTTTCAATACGCGATGGCGTCACGCACGTCGTTGAATCATTTGAAACAGAAGGTGAAAACCCTGTGGATATGCAGCTTGCGGGATGGCAGGCTATACTGGACAATTTCAAGAAGTATGTGGAGGCTGGACACTGATTTATGAAATCAAATTTTCATTGCTTCGAAAATTTATCCGTTGATCGTTTTCCGTTCTCAAAATTGTCGACAGCAAGTATTACCGATTGGATAAGTGTAATAGTCCAATCTGGCGAAGCAAAGATTCGACTATTACACTTGTCCAATCGGTATTAATCACTCAATGAATCACGGCAATATCTGCAAAAGAGATTAGGGCATTGCCAAATTGATTCAAAAAAGTCTGTCGGTCTAGGTCGTGTATTATAGTCCTTGTTTTTAATTTGTAGCAATGATCAGATTTGACGTTTTAGCCTATTTACAATCAGAAGAATTGCGACCTAACTTGGTTACCCTATTCCTCCATTCAACAACTCCTTCATTCCGCTTCCCAATCCCACATAACAAAATACTTAATACGATAAAAAAAAAGAGGCTGACCTTTCGGTACAGCCTCCTTTTCTGTTTAATAAATCAAGTAAGGTTACTTACCAATCACGAGTCTTCCGACTTCGAAATCCGATCCATTTGTTAATCTGTAAGTGTATACTCCTGTCGAAAGTTTGCTAACGTTATAATCCACTTTGTATTCAATGCCTGCTTCGATTACACCGATGAACACGTCAGCCACTTTGCTGCCTGTCATGTCGAATATTTCGAGTGTAGTCTTAGCGTCATTCTTCGAAGTGAATGTGAAGAGCGCTCTGTCAGTTGCAGGGTTTGGAGCCACTGCAATGTTGCTGATCTCTCTTTCATTGTTATTCACGATCTGATCCTGAATAGGAGCGTTCACCGTTCCAACAGAACCTTCGAAAGTGATGTTCTGAACACAAGTACTTGCGTTTCCTGAACAGTCAACTGCCGTCCACTGACGAACAATGTAATAATCAGGGCAGCAATCCAGTTCGAATGCAAAGTCACCAGCACCGGAAACAGAATTGTTGTTGAATATTCCACTGTAGCTGAACCAACCACCGAAGCCATTGTCAGCACCGTTGTAATTGTTAGCACCGTCGCCCAACTGGAAACCGAAGTAGTTGTTGGCAGGAGCATGCACCATGTTCAAAGAAGAACCTGCATATGCACCGAAACCAGTCAACTCAGCACCTTCACCAGCTTGCATCAGGAAGTATGTCCATGCAGTGTGGTTAATGGCTTCACCACCACAATCGGCTTTGAAACCTGTAGGGAAGCTTTGTGAGCTCCACTGGCTCCAGTCCATTCCACCTGCGAACCAAACATCCACGAACCAACCATTTGCAGGATTCAGAACGTTGATGAGTGTTGCCTGAAGATGAACAGATCCATTAGGATACTGAACAAGACTACCGGCAGAAAGTGAATACCATCTGTGTGCAGCAGGCAATCCGAACATGGCCATAGACCAGTCGTATGGGTATACGCAAGGATTGTTGGCCGGACGAACAGGCGTGATCAGATCACAATCAGCAATTGAGCCTTCTGCTGGCATATCACCGATGATGAATTCTTCGTAGCTAACCTCTACATTCTGAGTGCAATTATCCGTTGCAGTCACTTGTGCAGGAGCCGGAACTTCTTCATCACAATCCAATACTAAGTTAGAAGGACAACCAATCAACGTAGGATCTGTTTCATCATTCACATAGATGAAATAAGAAGCGTATGCTGTGTTACCACACTCATCGATTGCAGTGTAAAGCACTTCAATCACTTGGTTGCCGCAGTCATTAGACTCAAGAACTTCAGTAGCTACAGAAACTGTTGCAGAAGTACAATTGTCAGTGGCTGTTACTGCAACTGGAGCAGGAATTTCAGAAGCGCACTCTACATAAACATCACTCAATTGCTGATCGAATGTTGGAGCAACGTTGTCATACACAAAGTATGTTGATGTTGCATAGCTAGTGTTGCCACAAGCATCTGTAGCTATCCAATTGCGAGTGATGAGGATACCACAAAGTGTGATTTGAAGTTCTCCATCAATGATCTGCAAAGTTGAAGGCTCACTCTCTTCGGTGTAAGTCACCTCAAAAGTGCTGCAATCATCTTGTGCAAGAGCCATTTCAAATGGAGCACCCTCTTCGCAACTGTAGTTTCCACCAGCTGGAACAAAAGTGAACTCAGGAGCAGTCTCATCAGAAACGCTGATGCTCTGAGTGTAAACAGCTTCATTACCGCAAAGGTCATAAGCACGGAAAGTACGCAGGATGGTGTATGTCTGAGGACAGTTACCGGGAACAATCACATCAGCATGCAATACATCAAGTTCACCATTGCAAACGTCGTAAGCAGTCACCGTAGCTACACCAAACTCTTCGCTGCAATCATATTCTGCATCAGCAGGAATATTTGACAGGATCGGTGCAGTGGTATCAACAATAGTAATCAAACGGCTCACTGAGCTCTGGTTTCCGCAATGATCTTCTGCAAAGAAAACCTGGCTGATCACTTGGTTGCAACCATCATAAGCAATGGCGCTGATAGCTGTTTCGTTCAACTCATCGTCGCAGTTGTCAATCCAGATTGGCTCGTATGCAGCATATTCATCACCACACTCCACTATCAAATCAGAAGGAGCATTTACAATCACTGGAGCAATTGAATCCGTCAAAGTAATGATCTGCATAATGATGCCTTCAACATGATTGCCACAAACATCACTTACGCTATAAGTACGGATGATCCTTCCTGCGCAACCACCACTCGCGTGCTCATCAGTATAAGTGATGATCACTTCGTTGCAATTGTCAGTAGCAGAAATCAACACTGCGTTCACGATTTGATCGCAAGGCATCGAGATTTCAATCTGGAAAGGATTAACTACTGGAGCAGTTGTATCCTGGAAGAAAATGCTCTGACTGATTGACGCTGCGTTTCCACACTCGTCAGTAGCAGTCCATACACGATAGAAACCGTGATAGCAACCTTCTGACCATTCCAAAGTATCAACGAAGTTCAATTCAAACTCGCTGCAATTATCAGCAGTGATCGGAGCAATCACTTCAGGAGTC
Organism: Flavobacteriales bacterium; assembly: GCA_043728755.1. Taxonomy (GTDB): domain Bacteria; phylum Bacteroidota; class Bacteroidia; order Flavobacteriales_D; family Sanyastnellaceae; genus JAIBBG01. The sequence goes on along the minus strand of JAYTMF010000135.1, from coordinate 749 downwards.
TCGTCGCACTCATAGGTTAGATACAATTGAGAAGTATTATAATCGAAGTTTGGAGTTTCCTGATCCACAACGTGGATAGTTTGCGTTTCCAATACTTGATTTCCACAATCATCCACACCGCGGAACATACGAAGGATATACTGTTCTGCCGGACAACCACCTGCCACAATTTCCTCCGTATAATAAATGTCTACTTCAGAATCACAGATATCAAAAGCTTGGGGATAAACAATTGCTGGCAATTCCTCGTCGCAATTCACTTGCTGATCAGCAGGGAAATTCTCGAACCATGGATTTGTAGTGTCGACGATAGTAACAACTGTCGTTGATACCGTTGTGTTACCACAATGATCAACTGCAGTGAAAGTATAAGTCTCCGTAGTTACACACTCAACAAGTACAGAACTGAATCCCGGAGTAACTGTGAATTCTTCATCACAATTGTCCATGAAAACCGGAGGTGTTACTTCATATGCATCACCGCACTCCACTGTAAAGTTTGCAGCTTGACTTACAATAACAGGAGCAACATTATCGATCAAAGTGATCACTTGCTGATTCTGTCCTTGTGTTACGTTACCGCAGATATCGCTGATGTAATAAGTACGGATGATATGACCTGCACAACCACCACTCAAATACTCATCAATGTATGTGATGATCACCTCGTTGCAATTGTCAGTAGCAGAAATCAACACTGCGTTCACGATCTGGTCGCAAGGCATGGAGATGACTAATTGATATGGATT
>JAYTMF010000134.1:0-6782 GCA_043728755.1 Flavobacteriales bacterium | reverse complement strand
TCTCCGGTGTGAATACATGCAATGAACCATTGATATGTGACTTGAACTTAACTCCTTCGCGATTGATCTTTCTGTTATTCGAAAGTGAGTAAACCTGGTACCCGCCGCTATCTGTCAATATCGGACGATCCCAGCCATTGAACTTATGAAGTCCACCGGCATCTTTTAAAATCGAAGTTCCCGGACGCAGATAAAGATGGTAAGTGTTACCCAAAATTATTTCAGCATTTACATCCTGTTTAAGATCCTGCTGTGTGATGGCCTTCACTGTGCCTACTGTGCCTACAGGCATGAATATGGGGGTTTTGATCACTCCGTGGTCCGTCGTGATTTCACCTGCACGAGCACTACTCTGTGCGTCCGTCTTCTCTAGTTTGAATGTCAATGGCATATTCGGCTGTAAAACTAAAGTGAAGTGATGCTGCTTTATAGCACGAATTCGAATATTGAATTTCAATTGCTTCCTCAAGTTTAGGTCAATATGGCATTGCTGAACGAGCTGTAAAGAAATTTTGTCTCGTCATTCCCAATTCAACGGAAATATTAGCCTGGAATTTTTGCTGACTTGTAATCCCAATGTGATTTATAAAACAGGCCAATGTTTGAGAAATAATACAGTGGTATATGTTGAAGACGAGCGGGCTGTATTCAATGTCTCATCAAAAATTTTGATTCTTTCGCAGTTTACAAGAGTTTTGTCGCCATAGCAATGGTGACTCTATCAACGCGCCTTTTACCAAAATACCTCCTGTGGTGATTGTAGCAGAACTCGCCTAAGTAATTTTGAAAGTATTTCCCTTTCTTGATATGGTAAACGCCGCGGAAGTTTTTTCGTGCGTTACTTATAGCAATATGCACCTATTTGAAGCTTGAAGTTCTTGTTTCTTTGTTGGATTTCTCCATCACATGCGCCTCACGGTGTTCTGAAAAGGTTAAATGTGTCGTCGATATTCATTAGTATTCAATCACGAAATCGATCGTGTCGAATGGTATTGGAGATTGGATGTAGGTGAAATTCCAAGGCCCAAGAGTCCAATCGGTATGACCGAAGGCATAGACAAGATAATATGGGGAGTAGCCATAGCACCTTAATGCAACACTATCCGAAACCATGAATGTTCCACCTTCACTAACTGTTGAATCGACCATTATGTAGCTAATTTCGGGATTGGGCTCATTGAAATCCTGTCCTCGAATTCTCACCCAGGCAGGGGGTGAACGTGGCTGGAAAATTTTACAGGTTGTAAATATAATTTTCTTAATTGAATTTTGCTGAGTCGAACTGAAACGGAAGCAGGCTCGGCTGGGGAGCAGACTGCTAGGGATTAACTCAACGCGACAGATTAAAATGGTTGTGCCACATTCTTTAAGTGCGGCACTTTCATTTTGTAGATCATCCAGAGCGTTTATACCTTTAAAAAACCTCATGCTGCGTTGGTGTTTGGAGTTGAGTATTTCAAGGATTGATGCGGACGTTCATTGTTATATTCATCGATCCAATCATTTGATTTTCGCTGAGCGTTTGCAAAGCTTTGAAAAATGTTTGCATCAAGTATGACTTCACGAAACGAGCGGTTACACCTTTCTACTATACTATTCTGCGTAGGCCTTCCATGCTGAATGCGCAAATGTTCAATTCCCATTTCGTGCATCCAAAGGGTGAAACGCTTACTTGTAAATTCTGGACCGTTGTCAGTTCGAATTGACGCAGGTTTTCCATACAGATCAATCACACGTATCAATGCTTCGATCACTTTTATGCTTGGCAATCTGAAATCGACGAATATGCCAAGGCATTTCCCATTGTGATGATCTATGATATTGAGCGTCCGGATCCTTCTTTTGTTCTACAGACAATGAACATCGAAATAAATGATAAGAGAATAGCAAAATTCATATTAGATCGATTCATGAAAGAGGATATTAGAAGTGCCCTGAAGACTATTCTTCCAAAGAATTGGCTTCGTGAATTGAAAAAATGATTGATGACAAAACTGCAGTCATTACCGATGAATGGACAGCATATCCAAACACTGTAGGGGAATGATTTCCTATTGCTCTACCGTCAGTTAAAGGAAAGTCAATGTCCGAATCATCGATTAATTTTCAACTTGAAGAATTATACCGATTGGACAAGTGTAATAGTCCAATCAATGCTTCGCCAGATTGAACTAAACACTTGTTTCCATCGGCATTTACCACTGTATGATTTCTCAAACATTGGACTGTTATATAAATCACATTGGTATAAAATCAGAGACCCCAGCGATTATTTTCCTGCCGGCTCTACAAAGGGTTTTGTAGTGACGGGTAGATGTAGCCTCAAAAAACTTTCCATCGCTCTGTAAAATTTGAATCGATTCTCCTCATTGTGAAATCCGTGACCTTCCTCCGGCTCAACTATATATTCGACTTTTACACCCCGCTTTTTGAGTGCCTCTACGATCTGATCACTTTCCAGTTTTTTCACCCTTGGGTCTTTAGCACCCTGAGCGATGAGCAAAGGAGCCTTGATCCTGTCAGCGTGCAACGCAGGTGACACAGCCTCCATCATCGCGTAATCGGAATTTGGGTCACCAACCATCTCATACAACATTTCACGATAAGGCTGCCAATACGGGGGAATGTTTTCTAGAAAAGTGAACAGGTTGGAAACACCAACATAATCAATTCCGCAGGCATATAATTCGGGTGTAAATGCAAGCCCGGCAAGAGTGGCATATCCACCATAGGAGCCTCCATAGATACCTACCCTGCCCTCTACTGCAATTTTATTGTTCAACAAATAAGCAACACCATCCGAAATATCGTCTTGCATCAATTGCCCCCATTGCTTGAATCCCTTTTCCCAAAACCTTCTGCCATATCCTGTGGATCCGGTATAATTGATCTGAAGCACTCCATATCCACGGCTTGCAAGAAATTGAACCTCGGGTTCAAAACCCCATGAATCTCTCGCCCATGGACCACCATGCGGGTTCACAATAACAGGAATGTTAGTTTCGATTCCTCGCGGTAATGTCAGATAACCGTGAATTATTTCTCCATGGCGTGATTCAAACGAGATAGGCTTCATTTCCGCCATTAAACTTGGGTCAAGCCATTGTGAAAGCTCTTCAAGTTTGACCAATTTACCACCATCAACTTCATAATAGTAATATGCACCAAGAGACTTATCGCTCATCGTTCTCACTATCCAGCGACTCTCTTCCAAATCCATACTGACCACATCGAATAACATGCCCTTTGGAAGTTTCTGTTCCAAGTCACTCATGATAATCTTTGTTAGTTTGTCAAGAATCACACGCTGCATTTTATCGGTCTGATAAACGACAGTAGTAATGGTCTGCCTTTTTCTGGAGAAATTCAGATCATAAACATCTACATCAGGATGTTCAAAAATGACCTCTTTGATTCTTTCATCCTCTTCTATTACTAAAGCAGGATCGCTATCCAAACTAGGTGGTACGGGTGAAGGTCTCATTGCGGGCGTATTCATTGTTTTTTCCAAATCCAGAAGCACAATTGCGCTCTTATCCCTTTTCAAATTACTAGCACAGTAAATATTAATATTCTTAAAATCGAAGAACAACGGGGTTACACTTTCTCTGAAGTCAAGCGAAAGAATCGGTGCCCAAATTTCACCGGATACCAATTTCAATATTTCTGAATTTACGCCATCTGTAGCGGTGGCTAGTCTCAACTTTCCAGAATGATCGAAAATCCAATTCGTGACATTCCCTGGATTTCTTGCGATCATTTCGTACTGCAAACTTTTCAAATTCAGCTTGAACAAATCAGACATTGCCGGATCCTTTATGTTGCATGAAAATGCGATATGCTCATCGTCTTCCTCCAGCAAATCGACAATCGCGGCGCGTGTACCCGAAGGTGTTACTGTCTTAATTTCTGCATTATCGATATTCATTGCGTAGAGGAGGAAATTTTCATCTCCACCGTTATCTTTTAAAAACACAATTGTTCTGTTGTTACCCCATTCGAAGTTTGCAACATCCCTGTCTGAAAAATTGGTGAGCATCCGAGGATTTCCCGATGGCAGATCCTGAATAAAAATATTCATTCTCTTATTTTGGGGTGACAGATATGCCAACACAGAACCGTCCGGCGAGATCTTGAAGTCTGTCTTGGTTGGATTGAGGAAAAAGTCTTCTAATGGAATGTCACCCGGTGCATTGTATCGTGAACTCGTTTGCTCTGACTGGGGTTTATCTTTCGGCTTATCCGTTTTTTGCGCCATTGATTGAAGTGATGATACAGTCAGGGCAATTAATAAAAGAAAATTTTTCATTCTCAATATCTTTTCGTTGTAAAATAAAATAGACCGCGAACTTACTTCAGCGAAGCGTCACATTCTAACGAAAATGAGACCAACTCATCACTCGTTCACTGTTTTAGGAATTAACTCCTACACTAAATGTCCGAAATAAATGTATTTCCGGAACAATTACCCCCTTCATTTACATACTTTTGTCACCGAAAATCATTTTTTATCAAAACACCCCCTAAAATTATGGGGGTATCAATGAAAAAACCTGATTTTCGCAAAATTACAAAAAAATTTAACCCAGATTAAATGTCCAGCACACGATTTCAAGCCCTTTCAGAATTGCATCAGCGCCAGCCCATGGATTTCGAACCAAAAGGCACACGCATAAGCGAATACTTCGGATCGAATGTCTTTCACTATTATAAGATGAGAGAGTATCTCACTGAAGATGCTTATAATAAGCTCATGGATTTTGTCCATGCCGGTAACCGAATCGATCGACAGACGGCAGATCACGTTGCCGCAGCGATGAAAGAATGGTCCATTCAAAAAGGAGTGACACATTACACACACTGGTTTCAGCCTCTGACAGGAGCAACGGCGGAAAAACACGACAGTTTTTTCAAGCCTTTGGACGATGGACGAGGATTGGAAAAATTCGAAGGAAGTATGCTGGTCCAACAAGAGCCAGATGCTTCTTCTTTTCCGTCAGGCGGTTTGCGAAACACCTTTGAAGCGCGCGGCTACACTCTTTGGGATCCATCCTCTCCTGCTTTTATTGTGGGCAATACACTTTGCATACCAACGATCTTCATTAGCTACACCGGCCATGCGCTTGATTACAAAATGCCACTGCTAAAAGCGCTTCATGTAGTTGATCAGGCAGCCACAGCTGTTTGCCAGTATTTTGATAAAGACGTCAATAAAGTTGCTGTTACCCTTGGCTGGGAGCAGGAGTATTTCTTGATCGACAGTTCATTGCATCACGCACGACCTGATATCTGGATGACTGGCCGCGCGCTCTTCGGAGCGAAGCCCGCCAAAGGACAGCAACTTGAAGATCACTATTTCGGAAGTATTCCTGAACGTGTGATGTCTTATATGCAGGAATTTGAATATGAAGCTCACTTGCTCGGAATACCTGTTACGACTCGTCACAATGAGGTTGCTCCGAATCAATTCGAACTCGCTCCCATGTTCGAGGAAGCCAATCTTGCAAATGATCACAATCAATTAGTGATGGATCTGATGGAAAAGATTGCAAGGAAGCACAAGTTCCGCATCCTCTTTCACGAGAAACCTTTTGAAGGAATAAACGGAAGTGGTAAGCACAACAATTGGGCATTGAGTACCAATACCGGTGTCAATCTGCTAAAGCCCGGCAAGAATCCAAAAACCAATTTGCAGTTTTTGACATTCTTCGTCAATACGGTAGCCGCCATCCACGAAAATGCAGACGTGCTGCGCGCCTCTATAGCCACAGTTGGAAACGATCATCGATTGGGCGCAAATGAAGCGCCACCGGCTATCATGTCGACCTTTCTCGGTGGTCATTTGAGCACCATGCTCGATGATCTGGAAAAGAATATAAAAGCAGGTAAGATGTCGCCTGAAGACAAAACGGATCTCAAATTGAATATTGGAAAATTGCCGCAAGCCTTGCTTGATAATACCGACAGAAACCGAACATCTCCATTTGCGTTCACCGGAAACAAATTCGAATTTCGAGCGGTCGGAAGCAGTGCTAATTGCGCCAACGCGATGATCGTTCTGAACACGATCGTTGCCAGCAGGTTGATACAATTCAAAAAAGACGTAGACAGCAGAATCTCAAAAGGTGATGACAAAGATGAAGCTATACTTAAAGAGTTGCAGCGTCTGATCAAAACCAGTAAGGCTATTCGTTTCGAAGGCAACGGTTATGGCGAAGAATGGGTGAAGGAAGCGGCCAAACGTGGCCTGAGCAACTTGAAGGACACGCCCAGTGCGCTGAAGGCTTGGAAGAATAAGGAGGTACACAAAATGTTCGAAGCATTGGATGTTTTGACATCCGAAGAAATACATGCCCGCTATGAAATTGAAGTGGATACATACATTCGTAAGCGAGAGATCGAAGCACGTGTAACAAACGATGTCGCTATCAATCACATCATTCCGGCGGCTTTGAATTACCAAACGAAATTGGTGGACAATGTCATCGGATTAAAAGAGGTGCTTCCATCTTCGGATTACAAAGCGCTCACCAAAACTCAACTTGATCTTATAAAGGAAATTTCCATCGAGGTGAATGCCATGAAGATCGCATTGGATAAGATGAATGTGGAGCGTACTAAAGCCAATAAGCAAGAACTTGAAAAACAGGCTGAGTCTTATAGCCAAAAAATTAAACCCCTGATGGATGAAGTTCGAGAAGCAGCTGATAAACTTGAACTGATAACAGAAGACGAATCGTGGCCGCTTCCTAAAATGAGGGAGTTGCTCTTCACAAGATAAA
>JAYTMF010000133.1:0-1460 GCA_043728755.1 Flavobacteriales bacterium | reverse complement strand
AAATGGTGGGAGAAAAAGAAGGCATAAAATGCAAGAAGTGCGAATGCACAAAGCATTATTGGATACAAAGCCACTGGCAATGGCAATGTTCGCAATGCGTATTCCGCACTACCTTAAAGAGCGGAACAATGATGGAACACTCAAAGATGCCTTTTACAAAATGGTATGCGGCGTTAGCCTTCATGTCCTTTTCTAAAAAAGGTATTTCGGCAACCGAGATGCAGCGCCAATTAGGGCACAAGTGGTATATAAGCATCTGGCGTTTGATGTACAATACCGCTGTATGATTTCTCAAACATGGGCATGTTTTAGAAATTACATGGGTATTCCATGATAAAACCCAAAAAAGTTTACCGGACTTGATAGGGCAATCAAACGCTTTAGAAACAACACTACGTCATTTCCTTGTTTGCACAAGCAATGTTTGAAGACAAGTCAATATCATTCAATCAGTCTTCCGAATGTCCATGATTCTCACCTCAATCTGCCCAATATCCAAATTCATTCATTCTTCCCGAACTTTGCACCCTCAAAAAAAAAACATGGCAGACAATAACAACAACAATAACAATCCGCAACAGCAACAGCAACTCAATATTGAATTGAATGAAGAGGTGGCACAAGGTGTTTATTCTAACCTCGCTGTGATCACGCATTCTCCTGCTGAATTTGTCATCGACTTTATCCGAGTGATGCCCGGTGTTCCGAAAGCGAAAGTGCAGTCACGTATCATTCTCACTCCGCAGCACGCCAAAAGATTGATGCGCGCATTGATGGACAACATCGGAAAGTATGAAACACAACACGGACAGATTCAAGAAACACTCGGACAGGATCATATGATGCCGATGAATTTCGGTGGTCCTCTGGGTCAGGCTTGATTTTCTTTTTAGCCCATATTATACCAATGTGATTTATAAAACAGGCCAATGTTTGAGAAATCTTACAGTGGTAAATGTGTATGGATACAAGTGCTTAGTTCAATCTGGCGAATCAAAGATTGGACTATTACACTTGTCCAATCGGAGTTACTCGAAGTAATACAGATGGTTCGGCTCATTCTGAGCTCCCCACTTCACAACTTGGGATTAATAAAGTATTTTACCTCGAAGCGCTGTCCCGATAAATGGATTGTTCGCAGATTTTGACATCATCTCCGATGGCTGAAACGTGGTGCTTTCTGCTGTAGAAAAAACAGTGACGTCAGCGGGTTGTCCTTCTGCTAAGGTGCCGACGACATAACCCAGCACTCGCGCAGGTCCTGAAGTAAAAGCTGCTATAATTTCTTCAATGGAAAGCGATTTTTCAAGCGCGGTGAATGCAGCACAGAACGCGGTTTCGATTCCGTTGATTCCGAATTGCGCGTCTTCAAATTCCCTCACTTTGTGTTCAACATCTTCCGGAGAATGATCACTGCAAATGGCGTCGATGGTGCCATCCTTCAATCCTGCCAGCAAGGC
>JAYTMF010000132.1:0-3871 GCA_043728755.1 Flavobacteriales bacterium | reverse complement strand
GTGTTGCCCCAAAAACCACTGTATAACCTACAAGGCACTAAATCAAATTTAATATTGCTCATTTCGAGAACAACTGAAGGGTGGTCTTTTAAAACTTTTGTTGTCGAATACTTTGTTGTAGCAAATCTTTTAAGTTGGCTTCTATATGTTTCAGGAGTAAATTCACTTTGTGCTTGATTAAAAACCACTAAAACATCAATGTCAGAATCTTCATCGAATTTCCTTGGCAAAATAGTGTCTCGCTTATATGAACCAAAAACGAGAATTTCATTTATACTATCTCCAAAGTATGATTTAATGGTAGTCTGAAAATTTGATATCTTTTGGTTGATATACTCACGTTCCTTTGATTCATATTTGATAAAAAGGTCAGCAGATATTTTTTGTAATGTATAATTTATGGTCGCCATCTATTAACTGATAAATGCGTCTACTTGTGGATATTCCGCGCAAAGTGTACCACCTTTTCCGCGGCAAACTGTACCGCTATAGTTAGTGTCTGATTTATGTTAATTGTTTGCTGATTCACTGGTTACAAATTTACTTTTTTATGTTCGTTGTTTCTGAAGTTTCCTCGTTGATTTTCTTGGGTTTTTTTTATTTCATTTCTTGCAATGTCTTCATTCTATTTTCTCTTCAAAACAATTGCGCCAAAAATCGAAACTACCAAACCGACCGGAAGCATTTCCATTATCGTGAGCAGAAAGCGAACCATGGGATTTTTATACATCTCCACGAAGCCATCCATTTCCTGTTTGGCTTTAGTCAACGCTTCTTCCGAAGCGCCACCTGTGCGCAATTCATCTATATAGTTTTGCGTCATCAAATCCATGAACCCCGTAGCTACGGTTTTATGTGCAATTTCCCACGTGATAGCATAAATCACCGCAGCGACAAGACTGATCAGAATTCCTACTGTAAACGCCTTTTTGAAAGTGATGCTTCCATTCGAGTAAACATCTCTGAATTTTTTTACACCGAAGTAGACAAAAGCCAGTGCTACGAGCATTGATCCATATCCCACCCACTGCCCGTAATTCATATCAAGCGTTCCGTTGGTGTATAGCATGACGGATACAAAAAGCAGCAAACCCGCTATGCTTCCGGCAAAGAATCCGTATTGTAGGATGGTATTTTTCATGTCACAAAAAAAGCCCCGATTCGGGGCTTTTCAAACAGTTCAATTTCCAAAAATTAATGAGATGGTTCTTCAGCAGCCTCTTTGGTTGCTTCATCAGCGCCTTCAGCGCCTTCTACCGTCTCGTCCATTCCTTCCATCATTTCGTTCATTTTCCTATCGAATGCTTCTTCCGCTTTTTTCTTGGCGTCTGCAGAACACTCGTCCATCAATTTGCTCGACTCATCAGGCGTTTGGTTTGCCTTTGGAAATTTCTCCACTAGCTTATTTACATAGCAATCGCAGATTGTTTTTGCATCCTCAGGATAAGCCATTTCCATCATGCTGGAGCAGGTCTCATTCATTGACTTTTTGTTTTCAGGCGTCCAGCCACCACCACATGAAGTGAATGATACTGTCAATGCAATAGCTACAATGGCAAAAAAGAATTTTTTCATTTGATTTTGTTTTAAATGGTTTTAAATGCGGGGGCAAATGTAAAAAAATCATTAAAGGACGATTAGGAAAATTATTATGGGTTGTTGGTTAGGAAGTTATTTGTTATTGGATTAGTGGTTATTGGGTTATTGGGATATTAGGTTATTGGGCGCGCTAGTGATGCCGAGCCCATTCATTAACAATTGAAACTTACCTATGTGGCCTAAGCTTGAAATGCAGCAATTTTCAACCTTCAATCTATTCCACGTTCATCAAGGGTTAGCACCGTGATGCTTCTGCGCGCGTATAGCGGTTCTGTTTCTATCTTCGCGCGCTTCAATTTTAGAAAATGCATAGAACACATACCTGCGGCGAACTCCGCATTTCAGAAAAAGACAAACAAGTTACGCTTAGTGGCTGGGTACAACGCAGTCGTGACAAAGGCGGTATGATGTGGATCGATTTGCGCGATCGTTATGGCCTTACCCAATTGTTTTTCGAAGAGGGAAAAACGGACGCCGTTCTGATGGAAAAAGCACGCAGTGTGGGTCGCGAATTCGTGATCAAAGTGAATGGAAAAGTGATCGAGCGTTTTTCGAAAAACGATAACATGCCAACCGGTGATATCGAAATACAAGTGGAAAATCTGGAGGTGTTGAATGCATCCAAAACGCCACCCTTCACTATCGAAGATGAAAGCGATGGCGGCGATGATCTTCGAATGCAATGGCGCTATCTCGATTTGAGAAGAAATCCATTGAAAAATAATTTAATGCTGCGTCACCGCATGGGCATTGAGACGCGCAAATACCTTGATTCATTAGGTTTTCTCGAAATTGAAACACCTTACCTCATCAAGAGCACACCCGAAGGAGCTCGTGATTTCGTTGTGCCTTCGAGAATGAATCCGGGACAATTTTACGCCCTGCCGCAATCACCACAAACCTTCAAACAAATTTTGATGGTGGCCGGTTATGATCGCTACTACCAGATCGTACGTTGTTTTCGCGACGAAGATTTGCGTGCCGATCGTCAGCCTGAGTTCACACAGATCGACTGTGAGATGGCCTTTGTTGAACAAGAAGATATCCTCAACACATTCGAAGGATTGGTGCGCAAGCTTTTCAAAACAGTGAAAGGAATTGACATCTCTGAAGTGCCGCGCATCACATACGATGAAGCGATGAGACTTTACGGCAGTGATAAACCAGACCTGCGTTTCGATATGCAGTTTCAGGACATCACAGCTTCTATGCAAGGGAAAAATTTCCCTGTGTTCGATCAAGCTGAAACCGTGCTTGCCATTGTTGCTCCGGGTTATTCAAATTATACACGCAAGCAATTGGATGAATTGACAGAATGGGTGAAGCGACCGCAGATTGGAGCGAAGGGATTGGTGTATTGCATGTGCAACGAAGACGGAACATTCAAATCATCCGTAGATAAATTTTATACACCGGCTGACTGGAAAAATATTGCAGACACTTGCGGTGCCAGAGCCGGTGACTTGTTGCTCGTACTTTCGGGAAATCTGAATGCCACAAGAAAGCAAATGGGTGAATTGCGCTTGTTGATGGGTGCGAGACTTGGCTTGCGCAATCCCGAAGATTTCAAGCCATTGTGGGTGATTGATTTTCCTTTGGTGGAATGGAATGAAGAAGCGCAGCGTTGGTTTGCGATGCACCATCCATTCACTGCGCCAAAGCCTGAGCACTTTTCACTTCTTGACACATCACCGGGAGAAGCAAGAGCTAATGCATACGACTTCGTGTTGAATGGCGTGGAAATTGGCGGTGGGTCGATCCGAATTCACGACCGTGCGATACAATCGAAGATGTTCAATTTACTCGGGTTTACACCTGAAGAGGCGCAAAAGCAATTTGGCTTTTTGCTCAATGCCTTTGAATATGGCGCACCACCGCATGGCGGTATAGCGTTCGGCTTCGATCGATTCTGCGCCTTGTTTGGAGGAGCAGAGAGTATCAGAGATTTTATCGCGTTTCCAAAGAACAACAGTGGCCGCGATGTGATGATTGACTCGCCGGGAACGATTGATCAAAAGCAACTTGACGAATTGAGCATTGGTCTAAACATCAAATCATAAAAATGAAAAGCCCCTTTTATACCAATGTGATTTCAAAAACATACCAATGTTTGAGAAATCGTACAGTGGTATATGCCTATCGATACAGGTGTTTCGTTCAATCTGGCGAGGCAAAGATTGGACTATTACATTTGTTCAATCGGTATTATCTGTTGATAGCACTTGTAATGAGCATTCCTCTGACTGGAATTTCTCAAAGTAAAAAAGCAACG
>JAYTMF010000131.1:0-2804 GCA_043728755.1 Flavobacteriales bacterium | reverse complement strand
GAATCAAACCGATGGCACCCATGTTTGCCGCCAGATCGCGCTTCCTATCGTAATCCATAGTCCACTCCGACACGGATTCTGTTCCGCTGATGGCGCTGATGCCTTTCTTATTGATAGGTTCACCCATCAGACACATGACCATCTTTCCCTTGACATTCACTTTTTCATAGTCGTTGTACTTTCCTTGCTGAATACCATATCCCACAAATACAAAATCATCCGCGCTCCATTCCGGTTCTGTTGACGAAAAAGTATAGAAATCCTTTACAAATGCATACTTGTTTCCATTGATGGTAGCGCTGGATTTCATATAGCTTGTTTTCTTCAAAGGATAGTGTTGAAACCAGGATCCACCCACTACCGGTTGAATGCCAAGAGATGAGTAGTAGTCAGCAAGAAACTGCGCTGCCTTTTTTTGTCCGGGCTGACCTGTTTCTCTTCCTTCAAATTCATCCGACGCAAGAATCGTAAGATGGCGCTTCAACTCCTCAGCAGTAATTCCTTGAGCAAGTGCATTTACTTGTTCCGTCCTGGTAACAATCACTGGCTTCGCCGAAAGAACCGCCGTTTGTTCCTTTGCTTTTTGAGCTGCACAATGATCCACGTGAAAAACGCCCATAGACAAAGCAATGAGCGCAAAAATGATTGGTGACTTTTTCATCTAATTACATGCAATTTTAGAAACTCTTCTCTGATGTCTTCCACCTTCAAATGACGCTGACAAAAATGTATCACTTATTTCTTCTGCCTCTTTATCACTAATAAATCTCGCCGGTAAACACAGCACATTCGCATCATTGTGAGATCTCGCCAAAAAAGCGATCTCTTTTGTCCAGCATATAGCTGCTCGTATACCCGCATGCTTATTCGCAGCCATTGCAACTCCATTGGCTGATCCACAAATCAGAATTCCCAATGCATTATCACCTTCAACAGCGTTAGCTACTTCATGTGAGTATTCAGGATAATCCACACTTTCAAGCGAATCGGTTCCGTGATCCATTACTTCGTATCCTTTGCCGGCCAGATATCCCTTTAGTTTCTCCTTCAACTCGTAACCGGCATGATCGCTACCTATATGTATTGTTTTCATTTTCTTCTTAAAGTTCTCAAAATTAGACACTGTGCCACGTGAAAAACCACTGTTCATTCAATATTCCTATACAATTCGTTCTTATTCACAATTTATACAATTTCGGCAAGATTATAGTTGAATAACTTCTGACAAAGAAAACTTGCAATACCGGATTTTTTGTTCCCTTATACAAGCAATCGGATTCATCACTATGTTTTATCATTATCTCTCAGATAATTTCACACGAAGACTTCAACAATTCAACAACGTTATACACGTTCAACATATCATTACCCTACTTTATACACGGTATGTTGGCAACCCTCTCAACACATTCAAACTCAACTATGCAGATACCTAACAACTTGTTCAAACTACACTGTACTATGTTCACATCATCACATGTCAAGTGTTTTCACACAAACTTCTACACTGTATGAACACCTCTTATAATCTACTATTATCTACTTTAAAAATATATACTTATATATTGAAGTTGAAAACAGATTCTGTGTACTTGATTCGTTGTGTCGAAATGGTGAATTGATTGAAGTAGTTTTGCGCTGTCCTAAAAATGAGATCCATCCTGAAAATAGTTTTTGTTCTTTGCCTGCTTGGTTTTGGTGGACACGCCTACGGCCAGTTCACTCAATTCAGGTATGAGAACGGAAAGGTAAGCAGCGAAGGAATGATGCGCAATGGCAAACCCGATGGTTACTGGAAAACGTATTACCCTGATGGTGGAATGAAAAGTGAGGGCAACAGGCTAAACCTGAAACTGGACTCCACGTGGAATTTCTACCGCGAAGATTCAACCTTGGAGAGAAGCATCAACTACCGTGAAGATATGAGAAACGGCCCTGAAAAATTGTACAGCGTCAAAGGCATTTTACAAGAAGAATTTATCAATGAGAATAGTATAAAAAATGGCGAAGCCAGATACTACTATGACTCCGGCGAATTGAAGAAGATAGTGAGTTTCATTAACAATAAGGAAGAAGGAAAGGCAACGGAGTTTGATCGGGATGGACGCACGATAACTCAACTTAATTATCGCAATGGATTTATATATAGCGAAGAACGCATCAATCGGTATGACAGCGGCAATAAGCGAACAGGCATTTGGAGAGATTTGTATCCTGATGGGTTGATCAAGGAAGATGGCAATTGGGCCAATGGCTTGCGCAACGGCGTATTTAAATTTTTCAATAAGAAGGGAGAGCTCGAAAAACTAGAGAAATATGAAGATGGTGTGCTGGTCATCGATGAAGCATCTACAGCAATTCTGGACATCCGCGAAGAGTTTTATGAAAATGGAAAGGTCAAAAATTCTGGCCCATACAGACTAGGGAAAAAGCAAGGGAATTTTAGAGAATATGATAGCAATGGAAATCAAATAGGCGGAGCGTTGTATGACAATGATGTGAAGATGGGTGAGGGAATGATAGACAGTCTTGGACGACGCATAGGTCCCTGGAAATTATTTCATCCTCAGGGCGATTTGCGAAGTGAAGGAGACTATATACAAGGCTTAAAAGACGGACCCTGGGTTTATTATTTTGAAGAGGGTAGGAAGGAACAACAGGGTTCTTACCGAGAGGATCTTCCCAATGGCCAGTGGCAATGGTATTTTACCGATGGATCCATGCATCGCGATGAATATTATAAGCGAGGCAAGGAAGATGGACATGCAATAGAATATGACACACTGTGCTCGGTGATCAATGAA
>JAYTMF010000130.1:0-7521 GCA_043728755.1 Flavobacteriales bacterium | reverse complement strand
TGCATCTCATCTGTATCGCGCGGTCAGTTGATTGTAGACAATACCACCACCACTGCCCAAGCCATAGCGTTGCTTTTGGGACCAAACGTTGACTTTTCCAATGTGACGTTTTCCGGTGCAACCAATCAAATGGGGTCGTTCAATTCAGCCAATGCCAATGTGGGTATTAACTCAGGTATCATACTCGCAACGGGAGATATTCAGAACGCACTTGGTCCCAATACCTCCGGCAGCTCTGCAATGGGCGGTGGAAATAGTGGAGCTTCTGATGCTGATTTGGATCTGTTGGATGGATTGAGTCATAACGATGCCGCGATTCTGGAGTTTGATTTCGTTGCAACTGGAAGTTCTGTTTCCTTTCAGTATGTTTTTGCATCAGATGAATACCCTGAATTTACCGGTGCCGGCACTTGCGGTGATGTGAGTGATGTCTTCGGATTCTTCTTGTCAGGACCTGGTATTGCTGGACCTTTCAGCAATGGGGGAGTCAATATTGCGCTTATTCCCGGAACGACTCAGTTTGTTTCCATACACAACCTCAACGCCGGATGTGATGGCTTGGCACCTGTTGGTGATACCAGTTGCAATTATTGCGAATTCTATTTATATAACGGTATTGGAAGCGACACACCCTATAATGAAAGCAACATGTATGTGCAGTATGATGGTCTGACAGTTATTCTCACGGCTTCTCATGAAGGACTGGAATGTGGCGAAACATATCACATCAAACTTGCTTTGGCCGATGTATCTGATACAGCGTGGGATTCTGCCGTGTTTTTGAAGGAAGGAAGTTTTGAAGTTTCAGGTTCATTTATCGAAGCAATCGTGGTGGACCCATCCGAAATTCTTGGTGATACCACCTTACTCGAAGGTTGTATTCAGGGAAATCTTATTATTCATCCCCCGGGTTGTATCACAGATGGTTTAACCGTAACAATCGAAACCAGTGGAATCACAATCAATGGACTGGACTATGAGGCCATTCCATCAACACTTGTCTTAACAGGCGAAACGGTTGAAATTCCTATCATCACCATCGCAGATAATCTCGTGGAAGGAACGGAATCGCTTATCATCAGCCTTATATATCTCAACTCCGACGGAGTACTTGATACTGCTACAACTTCATTGAACTTACTGGACTACACTGCGCCATCCGTTGTCGTCGAGAATGTTTACATCTGTGGAAGTACCGGTGTGGGCACACCCGAAATCGATGGTGGATTTGCACCGTTTCAATATGCATGGTCGTCTGGTCAATCGACTTCCACGGCTACATATAGCACCGGTGATGCCGGAGACTATTCTCTCGTTGTTACAGATTTTTGCGGAAGCAATTTCAATACATCTTTCGATGTGATCGAGCCCGCACCTTTCATTGTAAGTCCGAATATGAGTGTTTGCTATGGCATTTATTCCGGGTCACTTGCCCGAGGTGGCGCTGTTCCTTACACTGTCGTGTATGCGGAAGATTCATTGACGATGTTTGACTATGGTTTTACGTCTTTGTTTGTTGGAAATTATATCATTACCATTACGGATCAATGCGGTTCTACCGGTACGGTTGTGATCGACTCCAGAGTTTGTGAGACGCTGGTTCCGAATATCTTCACACCTGACGGCAATGGGAAAAATGACTTCTTCCACATTTTTGGACTAGAAGGATTTCCAGGAAGCGACTTGAAGATTTTTAACCGATGGGGTATGCTCGTGTATGAAGACAAAAGCTATCGCAATAACTGGAATGGTGGTGATCTTGAGGATGGCGTATTCTATTACATCTTCACTCGCAGCGATGGCAAAGTATTCAATGGATACGTAAACAAAATTTCGTCGAAATAATTCGATGCCGTTACACACCTGATTTTTGGAAATTGTTTAATACCAATTGGACAAGTGTAATAGTCCAATCTTTTGCTTCGTCAGATTGAACTAAACACTTGTATCCATCGGCATTTACCACTGTATGATTTCTCAAACATTGGCCTGTTTTATAAATCACATTGGTATAAGATTGGATTAACTGTTTTCAGTGTGTCCTCAGAGAAATCATTTCCGCAAGATTCCTGATGTGAAGTTTTCGATGATCATCTACGTTCAAGGCATCCAATAATTTCATCGCACGAACGTGAAATTGATATGCCCTTTCTCTTACGTCATCCTCCACATGAAGTGTTTTGTAAACAGCCAGGACCGCCTCCACTTTTTCGCGCGGGTTCGATTGAGCGGCACCGATATAGTGTTCCAACGTTTTTCTTTCCACCGGACTGGCAGTTTCAAAAGCCCGAATCAGTAAAAAAGTTTTCTTGTCCGAAAGGATGTCTCCACCAATTTGTTTTCCTGTTTTCGTTTCATCTCCGAATGAATCGAGGTAATCATCCATCAATTGAAAAGAAAGACCTAGGTTGATGGCAAAATCATAAAGTTGTTGCTGAGCTACATCGTCAGCTCCATTGATGATTGCGCCAATTTGCATAGCGCCTGCAAGCAAAACCGACGTTTTCAGTCGTATCATTTCCTCATATTCTTCGAAGGTGACGCGCTCGCGGCTTTCGAAATTCATGTCTTGTTGCTGACCTTCACAAACGTGCAATGCCGTTTGATTGAACACGCGCATGATCTCCGGAAGTTTAGCAGGATTCGTTTTCATCAGCAGCTGATAAGACTGGATCATCATAGCATCGCCACTCAGTATGGCAACGTTCGTATTCCACTTCTCATGAACAGTAATTGCGCCTCTGCGTGTAGGTGCTTTGTCCATGATATCATCATGCATCAACGTAAAGTTGTGAAAGATCTCAATGGCCAATGCAGGATAAACAGCGTCTTCTATTTCGTCACCGAATAAATTCGCAGCCATCAGTGTAAACACCGGCCTCAGTCGTTTTCCGCCGAGTTGAAGAATATAATTGATCGGCTGATAGATCTCTCCGGTTCCATTTTTCGCACAGAATCCATCAACCTTTTTTGTAATAATTTGCTGCAACTCTTCGACGGACTTCATCATAAAATGTTCTGAAAAGGATGGTTGATTTTACAATCCTGATTTAAGTTGCGCGAGAATGTATTTGCCGTAACCGCTGTTTACAAGTGGTGACGCAAGCTTCTCAAGTTCGGCGTCATTGATGAATCCCATACGCCAAGCTATTTCTTCAATACATCCAATTTTCAATCCCTGCCTTTCTTCCACTACCTGCACGTATTGGCCGGCTTGCATGAGTGACACAAAAGTACCGGTGTCCAGCCATGCTGTGCCTCTATCCATCTTTTGTACTTTCAGTTTGCCTGCATTGAGGTACGACCGATTCACATCTGTTATTTCATACTCGCCGCGTGGGCTTGGTTGTAGGTTTTTGGATATATTCACGACTTCATTGTCATAGAAATACAATCCCGGAACAGCATAGTTGCTTTTCGGTGATTTTGGTTTTTCTTCTATAGAAATGGCATTGCCTTTATTGTCGAATTCAACCACACCATATCGTTCTGGATCACTAACGTGATACGCGTAAACAAGTCCGCCATCGATGTCCGTGTTCTCGCGTAGTATTTTCCCGAATCCCTGTCCGTAGAAAATATTGTCTCCTAAAACAAGTGCGACTTTGTCGTTCTCAATAAATTTTTCTCCAAGTACAAATGCTTGAGCCAGTCCATTGGGAACCTCCTGCACCACATAGGAAAAACTACATCCCATTTGTTTGCCATTACCCAGTAATTTTTGAAATCCCGGCATGTCATGAGGTGTGGAAATAATCAGGATTTCTTTGATGCCGGCAAGCATCAATGTTGAAAGAGGATAGTATATCATCGGCTTGTCGAACACAGGCATCAGTTGCTTGCTCACTGCCAATGTGAGTGGATATAACCTTGTGCCGCTTCCTCCGGCGAGAATGATTCCTTTCATTATGAATTATATTTTTTCTCGAATCACCATTTTATCATTGTGAGTGCACAAAATTCTATTCAGATTCCATTTCAATTCTCTTGATCTCCCAATCTTTGTAGTGGAGATCATCTTCCTCATCTGATGTTTGAATTAGTGGTTCCCGAAATGATTTTGTCGTGATTCTTCTTTGCAGTGATAGCAGTAAGGATGGAAGAACGAGCAAATTGGTGATCATTGCTACAAGAATCGTGACGGCCGTCAATACTCCCAATGCGCGTGTTCCTTCGAATTCAGAAGCAGCGAAACACCCAAATCCGAAGAGCAGAATCAATGATGTATAGAGCATACTTGCACCGGTCTCACGAATTGCCAACAATGCAGATTCACGAATTTTCCAGTCGTGATGTTTTAATTCCTGCCGGTATTTGGCTAAGTAGTGAATCGTATTATCGACAGTGATACCAAGTGCAATACTGAACACAAGAATGGTCGAAGGCTTCAATGCTATTCCCATATAACCCATGATGCCTGCAGTCATGATCTGCGGAATGATATTGGGAATGAATGAGATGAAAACCATTCGCGCACTCCAAAACATAACGGCCATCATAAAGGATATCATTATGATTCCGAATAGCAAAGAGCTGAACAAATCGCCGACGAGATAATTGGTTCCCTCCAGAAAGACTACGGACGTTCCTGTGAGGGTCACTTTGTATTTGGCGGGATCAAAAATGCTGTCGATCTGAGGCTTGAGTTCACTCATCAAGCGGTCCATTTCTTTCGTGCCTATATCCGCAATCTGTGTGGTGATGCGTGTCATACTCTTCGTACTATCGAGAAAAGTCTTCTCGATGCCACGCGATTGATATTGATCTGACTTCAAATACGGCCCAATGAAACTGGCTTCGTCTCTTGACATGAGCGAGTAGTAATCTGGATCGCCACCATAGAATGCCTGTTTCACATATTTACCTGCATCCACAATAGACAATGATTTTGCAAATGGATGAATGATGGTGTCGGATAGCTGTAATTCATAATTGGCCAAAAGTGTTTGCAGTTCTTCGATCTTTTGAAGATTCTTTTCCTTGGTTATTTGCCCTTTCTTTTGACCGTCAACGAGAATTTCAAATGGCATCACGCCATTGAAATTGGTCTCGAACCACTTCAGATCTGTGATCACCCTATCGGAATCGGGAATGTCATCAACTATATTCCCGGTGGTGTGCATCAATGTTATGCCATAGAATCCAAGACCCAATGCAATAACCGTCACTGCATAAACGAGCTTTCTTCTGAACATAACTAGGCGGACAAGAACATCGAGCGTTTTCTCCAACCAACGTGAATTGAGATGGCCGAGGTGGCGTTCTGTTGGCGGAGGAAGGAAACTGTAAACAATAGGAAATATCAAAATAGACAAGAAGAAACCAAGCATGCAATTCATGCTGGCTATCACGCCGAAATTCTTTAACAAGTCGCTTGATGTGAAAATGAAAGTTGCAAATCCGACTGCTGTAGTTGCGCTGATCATAAATGCTGCAGCTCCCGCTTTTTGAACCACACGTGCAAGCGCTCTGGTTTTGTTGCCGTATCGTTTGTACTCCTGATGATATTTGGTGACGAGGTAAATACAATTCGGAACTGTGGTCACGATCATCAATGGAGGAATCAAGCCCATCAACATGGTGATCGGATAATCGAATAAAGCAATGGATCCCATGGCTATTATCACCGAAACCACTACCACACTCATAACCACGCTCATCACTTTCAGACTGCGGAAAAATATGAGGAGCAAACTCATGCAGATCAGGGCGGAAAGAAGAGTAAAGAATTTAAGTTCAGCCTTCACTTTCACGGCCATCACAGATCGGATGTATGGCAAGCCTGAAACGTAGGTTTTAACGCCGGTTTCTTCAGTGAATGCATCGGTGAGTTTGATCATGCGCTCTACGGCATCCCCACGATTCTCTGAGTTGAAAAGCGTGGTATTCACGAAGACCATCATCAGTCCGGCATCCGTATCTTCTTCATAAAGCAATCCTTTATAAAAGGGCAGATTGTATAAATTTTCGCGTATTTCGTTTAATTCCGCTTGCGTCGTGGGATCCTTTGGAATGAGCAATTCAAATTTGAAGCGCTGCTCTAAAGTATCTTTTCTGAGATTGTAGCAATAACCGGTAGAAAATATGCTGTCCACCATATTGTGCATAGCTCCGTCTACATCCACCTGCAATGCGCGGAGGTCGGTAATCAAATGACGCCATTTGAGAAAATTCGACAACTCCCAGATCTTAGGATCACGGTAGCCGATGGCCAGTACGTTGCCGTCTTCACTAAACTGATTGATGAATTTCTGATACTCTACATAGGTGGAATCCTCCTTTGGCAGTACGCCACCAAATTTGTAACTCATCCGCACAAATTGAGATTGCCACGCCATGATAGCGGTTATAGCCAATACCAGAACGCTAAGTGCGATCCGTTGTCTTAATATGAATGCTCCTATTTTACCCCACATATTCTATCGGCAAAGTAAGCAAAGAGAATCGGTTTTCCGATGGTTGATTTTGTGTGCTTCATTTATTTTCAAATGTCTCGAATCATAGTGACTTCTTTGTTGTAGCTTCAAGCATGGTTCAATCTCGAGCTATCAATTCTAAGAACCTTAAGGGCACTTCTAATAATCTCTTTCATGACTCGACCTCATATGAATCTTGCTATTCTCTAATCATTTATTTCGATGATCATTTTGCCGAATTCTTCGTTAAATCTCTGTTCCATAAGTATGGCTATGCAACTTCGATTTATACCCATGTGAGTTATAAAACATGCCAATGTTTGAGAAATCATACAGTTGTATAAGTGCAGTAACAAGCACAAGGCCACCTCCACTTGACGTTTCTGCAGTGAGAAGGACGGAAAGTTGATGTGTGTGAATTCGCTTAATTTTTAATAGCTCATTCGTAAATATGCAAGTTGGTTATGATTGTGCGTGTGCGATAAAATTTCGGCTTGCAATTCATAACGTGAAGGTCATTTTTGAATCTTTTTTTTGCTTATCGATTTTTTCCGGTCTTACAAGCCAGTTTCCAACTAATTGGTATGGCTGCTTGATTCGATGGCCAATCTTTTTCAAGTTCAACGGAAAATAATTGAAGCGGATCGTGGCCGGTTTTGTTTCTGCAAGCGATCACAGCACTCCACGTGGCGAGATAGCCAAGTAATGCTTGCTGGTCTATTGTAGCTCTGATGAAAAAAAGTGGTGATGGTATTGGTTGAAAATGAAAAGGAATATCACGATAAAGATTGATGACATGACGTCTCTCATATGCCCAGAATTGACCTAATATTTCATTGTGCAAATGGCGAATCAGAGCGTCGATTTTCGGAGTGATCTCAGGTAGTCCGTATGCAATAGCCGAAATAACTCCACCGGGTTTCAATACTTTGTTCACCGCTTCATAAAATGAATCGATTTCGAGCCAGTGAAGTGCCTGCGCTATGGTGATCAGATCCACGGAATTTTCAGGAATGGAAGGTGATTCAGCGCGTTCGCATCGGTATTCCACATTCGAAATTTCCGGCGCCTGTTGCAATTGTGAACTACTTGGGTCGGTGGCGAT
>JAYTMF010000129.1:0-2502 GCA_043728755.1 Flavobacteriales bacterium | reverse complement strand
GTTGCACTAAACCTTCGGTAGCTTTTTTCACCGCGCGTCGTAAACATACGCATAATTAAAATCAATTCTTATGCGAAAAACAAAAATTACTTTTGATGATGCCGGTGCGCCGACAACGATTTTGAGGATGGCGTGCGAACGTGTGGAAGGCTTTGATGCTCTCTACAAACGCTATGTACGCAAGATGTCAATTGCAGGCAGAAAGCAAGAGCACCATGACTAACTACGGTCGCCACATCGCTTCTATCGCGCTGCATTACCATATGCTTCCAACGGATCTCGACCAAGACCAGATCGAAGACTATTTGTTCATGCTGCAAAGTCGCGAGCAGAAAACGCCGTCGGCGAGTTTCTTCAAGTTCACCGTTTTTGGTCTAAGATATTTATTCAAAATAGAAGGACTGGAAAACATCAACGTAGAATTACCATCGATAGAATCAGATCACAAACTTCCCGTAGTGCTTTCTCAAGAAGAAGTGAAGGCGATGCTTGGAACTTGCTCTTTGCTCAAACATCGTTTGATGATTGCTATTATGTATGGTTGTGGTTTGCGCATTGGCGAACTTGTATCACTCAAAGTGAATGCGATTGATCTCAACCGCAAGATGCTCCACGTGGTACAGGGCAAAGGAAAGAAGGATCGGTATGTTCCACTGGGTGAAATTCTGTGCAAGGGAATTGCCCAACACATCGAAGCTGAAAATCCAAAGCAATGGCTTTTCACAGGAAAGGAACACACTGTACCAATGTCAACACGAGGAGTATCATGGGCGGTGAATGAAGCGGTAAAGCGAGTGAAGATCAACAAGAATGTGAGCTGTCATACGCTTCGCCACAGCTACGCTACACATCTTTTGGAAATGGGCATGGACATCATGTCCATCAAAGAACTGCTGGGACACGAACGCATCGAAACAACACTCGTGTATCTGCATGTATCCCAAAGCGGAAGACTCACGCCCTTCTCGCCATTAGACCGTTTGTATAACAGAGCATAGTGCGACCAAAGTTTGAGATTGCCTCAGTGCTAAGAAGGCACTGGGAAGAAATTCTTTGTGCCATAAATCTCAACAGTTGGCAGCGGAGAACATTGAACGCTTTGCGCATTTGCCGAACCGTTGATCTTGGCGGACACATTGACAAGTGTGGAGAGTGTGGTCATCTGCAGCTGAGCTACAACAGTTGTCGCAACCGCCATTGCCCAAAGTGTCAGGGCAATGAACGCGATAAATGGATTGCTGCACGAGAAGAAGAACTCTTGCCTGTGAAGTATTTTCATGTCGTGTTTACTATACCAGACAAACTCAATGGTATGTGCATGGCGCATCCCAGAGAGATGTACAATCTGCTCTTCCAGACATCCTGGAATATAATAAAGACATTTGGTGAAGATCCAAAACATCTAGGCGCACGCAACGGCATGTTTGCGATCTTGCATACCTGGGGACAAAATTTGTCGCTGCATCCGCATCTGCATTGTGTCGTTCCGGCAGGAGGGCTTACCAAAACAGGTAAATGGAAACACGCGCGCAGTGATGGCAAGTTCTTGTTTCCAGTGAAGGCGATGAGTAAAGTGTTTCGTGCCCGGTTCGTTTCCGGACTACGACAACTCATCACAGAAAAGAAGTGGAACGTTGACAAATCACTTCTTGAAAGTCTTTTTGAAAAACCTTGGGTGGTGTTTGCCAAACAACCGTTTTGTGATACGAAGCAGGTTGTCGAATACCTCGGGCGTTATACTCACAAGATTGCAATCAGCAATCATCGCATCTCTGATATAACAAACGACACGGTTTCATTCTCGTGGAAGGACTACCGCCACGGCGACAAAAAGGGCACCATGACTTTGCAAAGTATGGAGTTCATCCGACGCTTTGCGATGCACATTTTGCCCAAAGGATTTGTGCGCATTCGCCACTTCGGCATCTTGTCATCGACAAGCAAGGAAGTATCCATTGAGACGGCAAGAAAAGATCTTGGAGTATCGCTTCCATCTCCAAAGGAGATAGAAGCGGCCGTCGCCTCCAAGGGCAGTGTGCCTGCGCTTGCACAATGTCCGCGTTGCAAAAAAATGTCGATGGCCAGGCTATTGGAGTTTAATTACAGAGGACCACCAAAGGACATTCTTGCTTGTATGCTTCAACAAAATGCGAAGAGGCAAAGCCGAACTCGAAATACAGTTGAAGCCATCCCGCCCATGCGGGGCTTAACCCAAGATCCAAAAAACAAACATAAAAAATCCGCCAAATGATGCGGACAGCCATACTATTGCCTGAATGTTTTTGATGTGAACTTGCTCAACCTAATTTGACTTGTGTGATGAAATCCTTTAGCGGAATCATCGTAAATGATCACTTTATTTTCAAAAGATCATCACAATCAAAGAGTATAACTTGTACTCAATCCCCATAGTCCAAAATTTTCCCTACTTCCCGCACCGGTTCTGTGCAACAACGGTTTCATTGCTTGCCCTGCGGGCGGCAACGAAACCTTGTCTGTTAT
>JAYTMF010000128.1:0-1228 GCA_043728755.1 Flavobacteriales bacterium | reverse complement strand
CAGGGTGCCGTTCAAATATCTCACACCGCTTTTTCCATACGAGAGATTTCACATTGCCGACAACAACTCGAACACATCCATGCGCATCATGGACCTATTCGCACCCATTGGAAAAGGACAACGTGGAATGCTGGTATCACAACCAAAAACGGGTAAGACGACGTTGTTGAAGGACATTGCCAACGCGATCGCAAAGAATCATCCGGAAACATATCTCATCGTATTGCTTATTGATGAGCGTCCGGAAGAGGTAACAGATATGAAGCGCAACGTGAAAGCGGAAGTGATAGCTTCCACTTTTGATGAACCTGCAGAGCGTCATGTGAAGATCGCCAACATCGTTCTCGAGAAAGCCAAGCGATTGGTAGAGTGTGGTCATGATGTTTGCATTCTTCTCGACTCCATTACAAGGTTGGCAAGGGCTTATAATACGGTTGCCCCATCAAGTGGAAAGGTGCTTTCCGGCGGTGTTGAAGCCAATGCGCTCGAAAAACCTAAGCGCTTCTTCGGTGCTGCAAGGAAAATCGAGAACGGAGGTTCACTTTCAATTATCGCTACTGCGCTTGTTGATACTGGTTCAAAAATGGACGAGGTGATTTTCGAGGAATTCAAAGGAACGGGCAATATGGAATTGCAACTCGACAGAAGAATTTCTAACAGAAGAATTTATCCTTCTATTGATATACTTGCTTCGGGTACAAGAAAAGAAGACCTGTTGCACGACCGTGACGTACTTCAACGCCTGTGGATCCTTCGCCGACATCTCGCGGATATGAATCCGATAGAGGCGATGGAATTTGTAAAAGACAGAATTGAAAAGACGAAGAACAACGAAGAGTTTCTTGTGTCGATGAATTCTTAAAAAGGAATGAGAGAGGAGGGGTGAGGATTCAGGGATGTAGAGCTCCCGAGTTCTCAAATCGCAAATTTCAAATCGCAAATCTGTATCAGTACTGACCATGATTGATCAAACCCATTGCACACAATGAACCGACTACCTTGGATAATGGCGGCCATGTGGCTTGCAGCACGATTTGTTGCCGGGAAATTTCTAACACTTGAGAATGCGCGAAATTTTGGAGTGCTCAGTAATGTGCTCTTGATTTTGATTCTGATATTTCTCACCGTTTACTTCAAATACAAAGTACCACGTGAAGTGCGTCCCACTTTCCTGTCGGACATGAAAGACAGCATGAAGTCAGCCTTGAAGTATGTGTTCGGAGTTGTG
>JAYTMF010000127.1:0-5569 GCA_043728755.1 Flavobacteriales bacterium | reverse complement strand
TGTTCTAGTCCCATTGGCTTGCCTTGCTTGTCGTGGAGCAACACTTGTTCAGTCATTCCCTCCTTGTCAATCACAAAAAATTTAGTTAGGTCGGAATCGATCGTTGCATCGTATTCAATGCCCTTTGTCTTGTCAAAAGTTCCTACGACTTTAACTTGCTTACCGATCTTTGCTCGGGCCTCATCAAAGGACACGCTATCTACAGAACTGGTGTATGTCGAAACCAATATCGCTGAAACTGCTGCGATCAAAATGACGATGATAATGTGAATTTTCTTCATTGCTTACTCCACTATAAATCGATTACTTCTTGTTTTCAATTTTCTTCAACCTTCTTTCCAATGTAAAAATATAAATGAAAAGACCGACAAGTACAATGGAAGCAACTGCCACCACTACTTTGATCTTTCCACTTTCATAAAAATATTCCTCCATACCACTGGAAGCCAACATAGAGAAAGATACCAATGTCAGCGCCAACACTAGAACGAGTTTATGTAAGCTCTTCATATTCGTTTTCAATTTTTTTGATTCTATCATTTAATGAATACATCCAATAACCGAGTAGTATAAAACCAACGCAAGCCGGATAAAAAACGCTCCGCAACGTATTGTCGAGATCATACTTTGAAAAGGCCGGGTTGCCGCTTTTTCCGGGATGAAGACCTTCGGTGAAGCGCGGCATCACGATCAATAAGATGACCATCAGTACGAATGCAAAAATGTTGAAGATGGATGAAATGCGAGCACGTTTGTCTTCATCGGGTGTTGATTTCCGCAAAATAAAATAAGCGACATAGACCATGAAGACCACCATCGCTCCGTTGAGTTGCGGATCATTGGACCACCAGTCACCCCATGTAAATTTCGCCCAGATAGAACCGGTGATCAAACCAAGCACGCAGAATAACAATCCCGTACCGGCACTTGTTGCAGCCTTTCTATCGAAAATTGCATTCGGTGCTGCCCCTTCTTTACCCAAAGCGCGAATACTGTAGACAAAAGAAATGATCATCAACACAAACATGGTAAACCACATCGGGACGTGCCACATCAAGTTGCGGATGCTCTCCATGATGATGGGCTGAAAAGGAATACCGACAATAGAATGATCTTCGTTTTGCACCTGAACATGACAAAGCTTGTTGATGGTTCCGGGAACGAATTCAAAACCTTCACTGCTCACGGGAGATTGCACGGTGATTGTTCCATCAATGTCATTGTTGGCATAAAACGAAAATCGATTGGAGGAAACGGTGTCGGGAAGAAAAACACTGACGATCACAGACGCATTGCTGACCACTTTCAGAATATCAGCACAATAAACACCTGCTGTATCGGAGGTGACAAACACTTTCAAAGACGCTCCTTGATCAATGAAATGCGTACCGTATCCGGTAAATGTGAAATCATTTCTTCCCGGATGAAGTTGCGATGCACTTACTTCAAGGCCACCGGGAGTCATTGGATGAATGAGCGAAAAAACCGCTACATAAATCAAAAGGCCAATACAAAGAATTTTTAACCAGGGTTTCATTCTAAATCTTCTACAGCTGGGGAATATTCATGGGAAATGGACGACACAACTCTAATCCAGTAGCATACATAATTATTCACGCCAAAGGTACGGGAACAAGATGTATGCAAGTACAAGGGAAACAATATTCAGTACTACCAGCACCATGAGGTTCAAACTATTCTGAAGAAAAGACATACCCTCCAAAGCAGCACCGGTGTGACGCACCATGGTAATCAGC
Organism: Flavobacteriales bacterium; assembly: GCA_043728755.1. Lineage (GTDB taxonomy): Bacteria > Bacteroidota > Bacteroidia > Flavobacteriales_D > Sanyastnellaceae > JAIBBG01. The sequence goes on along the minus strand of JAYTMF010000127.1, from coordinate 3,812 downwards.
AATGGAACAATAATAGGAAAACCAAGAATGGCCATAAGACCTACACCGGTTCCTGATTTGTACGCGATAGCCGCAACGAAGGTGAGCGCCAGACCAAGTCCGGTGCTGCCAAGAAAAAGTCCAAGGAGAAACTGAGGAAAATCAGCTGCCGCAAGTACGTTGTCACCGAAGAACAACATGAAAAAGCCAACACTGATCAAATTGAGTGCAGCAACAAGCAAAGCGTTGTATAAAGATTTAGCAAGAATGATATAGCGCGGATCGGCCAATGTGTAGAGATAAAGTTGTGTTCCCTGGCCTTCACTCAGGAATGATTTCGCCATAGCATTGAATGCTGTGAAAACGCCTGTAATCCATAAAAGTGCTCCCCAAGTTTTTGTGGAGTCGATCTTCTCAAATGACAAGTAGCACACAAAAACTGTCGCCAGCACATACATAACAATACCGGCAAGCGTATGCTTCTGGCGGAGTTCCAGTTTTATTTCCTTTGAAAGTAACGCCGTAAATTGTGACATGGGTGGCGAAGATATGTCATTGATGATTCAGCTTTTCAATAGAAAAGTGATAGGACAATTCGGAGCCAACCACTTTATTTGTTCTCTTTACAATAAAAAAAAATGAAGAAACTCGTTGTACTCACAGGAGCAGGTATGTCCGCAGAAAGCGGTATTCCCACGTTTCGTGGCAACGATGGTCTGTGGGAAAATTATCGCATTGAAGATGTAGCAACTCCGCAAGGTTGGCATGCGAATCCGGAATTGGTCTTGGACTTTTACAATCAAAGAAGAAAAAACATTCTGGAAGTCAGTCCCAATCAAGGCCATTCAATACTGGCCGAATTGCAATCGCAATTTGATGTGCAAATCATCACGCAGAACATTGACAACCTGCACGAACGAGCCGGCAGCAACCATGTATTGCATCTTCATGGCGAAATCGCTAAGTCGCGAAGCAGTTCAAATGAAGAATTGATTTTTGATATTGAGGGCTGGGAATTGAAAATGGGTGAGCTGTGTCCTTTAGGTTCGCAATTGCGCCCGTTCATCGTGTGGTTTGGAGAAGCAGTGCCGATGATAGAACCGGCTGCTGCAATTGTTTCAAATGCGGACATTGTTGTCATCGTTGGAACTTCAATGCAAGTTTATCCTGCAGCAGGACTTGTTGGTTATGCGCCTTACGATTGTTCGAAATATGTGATCGATCCACAGATTCCGGATGTGAGGCACTTGCGCAATATGATCGCCATACCAAAGGGCGCCAGTGAAGGCCTGCTGGAATTGCGCGAGAGGTTATCTACGTAAAGTCACACGCAATCATCAATCGATATGAGGCATTTGCTTTTCAACATCTCAAAAAAAAACTGCATCATCCTTTTCACAAATAACATAAGCGAATCAAGGAATTCATAGTGAATCGTCAAAACAGATTCTTGATCCAAATTGCTTTGATTTCGGCATTTTCCCTTTACATTCGCAGCAAACCCCATGTCCCGTGAAGCCTAAAATCAATATTGCCATAGACGGTTATTCTTCCTGCGGAAAGAGCACCATCGCAAAAGGTATTGCCAAAGAGCTCAACTACGTATATATAGACAGCGGTGCTATGTATCGAGCAATGACGCTCTACGCATTGCAGCACAACTATATACTTCCTGATGGCACATTGAATGTAGAAGACTTGGTGGGATCACTTGATATGGTGATGATCAATTTCAAATACAACACAGATTCTCAGCAATACGAAACCTTTCTGAACGGACAAAATGTCGAGAGAGAAATTCGTTCATTGCAAGTGAGCAATCATGTATCGCCAGTTTCCAATGTGAAACAAGTCAGAGATAAATTGGTTCGTCTCCAAAAAAGAATCGCCGAGCAAAAAGGAATTGTGATGGATGGCAGAGATATCGGCACCATTGTACTTCCGGAAGCAGAGCTGAAAATATTCATGACAGCAGATAATAAAGTGCGCGCTCAACGTCGCTTTGAAGAATTGAAAAGCATGGGCGTGGATGCATCACTTGAAGATGTGTTGCGCAATCTCAATTCGCGCGATGAATATGATAGCACACGCAGTAATGATCCTTTGCGCCGGGCGAATGACGCATTGGTCATCGACAATACTCATCTCACTATTGAAGAGCAGTTTCAATTCATCATGAGCAATGTCATGAAGAAACTGGACAAGGTTGAAGGAGTCGTTTGATATCTTCACAGAATCAACCCATTATTTTCATAACCTATGTCGCGTGTGCACAAACTCATACTCGGGCACAGTGTATCACCACGTCACAGCAGAACTGCGCTAAAGAACCAAGTCTATACGGTTCTTAGAATCTGGAGGAATTACGACCACCACGATTTTGGAATTGAACGAATAGTGCGTTTGTCCTTGGCTTCTGCGCAATTTCTTTCGTTCGGACTTTACATCAAACACTTTCTTTTTCGAGCCGGAAGTACATGGAGGAAACTCGCCATCGAACTCTATGTGATTTGCAAAATGATCACTCCACTACTTGCGTTATACTTCGGTTGGATAAAATTTAATTGGTTTATTTATCTCACCATTTATTTCCTGTTGGAGACCTTGATCCATGTGACAGCCACCATTTTTATTTCCGATGCATCGCGTGAGAATGTTCAGCCAAAAAGATCGCTGGTGTTATTGTTTCTCAACTTTTTTCAAATTGCCTTCGACTTCGCATTGATGTATGCTTTCTACGAAATGCGCATCACCGATTTCTTCACACGAGATCTCAAGGGAAGTGTCGATGCGATCTACTTCAGTTTCGTCACAGCAGCCACTGTTGGCTATGGTGACATAGCGCCGGTTGCTTCGCTTGCAAAAAAGCTGGCCATTGCACAGATTTCATTGACGTTTGTATTCGTCGGTTTGTTTCTGAATTTTTTCGCGAATTTGTTGCAGCGTGCACAAAACGTAGATACAACGACGAATTCGAAAAAGACGCGGCATACGAAGAGGAAGGGGTGAGTGGATTTCACTCTTTAAACAAAACACTACTTAAGAATTTTCCGTAAAAGGAGATTCCTCGCTTCGGAAAGAATGAACGAAGCGACAGCAATACGGACGACTGCTGGATATTCGTGTATCAAGGGAGATTCCTCGCTTCGCTTCGGAAAGACAGCTTCCGCGTGCGAGGGGGGCAGCTCGGCGTATCTCGCGCGATCCTGGGTAACACTATCGAACTGAGTGCTGATGTAGTTACAATTTGATCATACCTCAGCATCCCATTTCAACCGACTACTCCGCAACCAAAACACTCAATGCATCTGAAGACTTTTGCAATTCCCCTTTCATCATCTCTCTTTCCTTTTCCATCCAGTCTTGCAGCACTACGTAGTACTTCACGTTCTTGACTTTGCTTTTCAGCCAGCAGAAAAAAGTGATGGCTTGAAGATCGCGGCGCTCGGCAGGCCAACTGTCGCTAAGTGCGCGCACTTCCATTGCAAATTCCTGCGAGCGTATCAACTCGGGCTTCTCAATTGTTTTGCGAAACAGACGCAGAAACTCACCCGCAAACTGATAGGTGTCGTGTTGAAGGAACGCGCCATATTTTCTTTGCATGGCCTTGATGCGCGTGAGTGCAAGTTCCATTTCATTTCGCTCATAATAGATGATTGCCGCAATCAATTCCTTTTTGAATACCCACTCCCTGCCCTTCAATTCCACCAAGGATTTTGTTCCGGAATGGATTTGACAAATACATTCATTGGCCTTTTTATAGTCCTCGGCATGGAAGTAATACACAGCAAGGTTGAGCAATAAATCCAGTCTGTCTGACTCCGCGAGTTGTG
>JAYTMF010000126.1:0-7698 GCA_043728755.1 Flavobacteriales bacterium | reverse complement strand
TGACAAATTTTTCTTTTTCATTTGCTTGTCGGCTGCCAAACGTGAGGATGCATGCGTGGTCATCCGTGTAATCTGGCATCAACTGTTTCAAATTCAGAGGGGGCATTGTCTGAAGAAACGCAACTAGCTTTCTGTCGTATTCGGTTATCGCAGATTTCGAAATGTAGTAGGACTCAAAACCTCCGGATCTATTTACCTTGAATGTGATCTCAGACCTCAAACCCTGTATACAGTAGTCTTCCAGCATTTGCAGGTCGGGGTTGAAATTCTCAACAAACCATTGATTCAGAGTTTGACCATTGCCAAGCTGCCAGTTAAAATAATCCATCTCACTGATCCGTGTTCCCCGACGCAATTTGCTTTCACAAATATGTAAGAAACAGCTTTCACCCGCATTCAACTTTGATTGATAAACAGGCGCAGATTCTGTGGTGTATTCCATTTCAATATTGTCATACTTCGACCCCTCTTCAGTCGATCCATAAAACTCATTTACTGCACTAAGATCCACTTCCGCCAAGCGCCAGTTTATGATTCCATCCCTTTTCCATTCACCATAGAACAGCTCAAAATCGTCTTTTGTGTTCTCGTGTTTGGGAAACATAATGCGATAGGAGCCATCATCCCTAATATAAACTTCCCTCCCTGCACTTGTCGCTTGTATGTCAATCATTCCGGCGGTTTCCAGCAACTGACCTTCGCTCGTTGTAGAAAGCTTCGCGGCGAGAATAGTGGCAATGTCATAACATTCCCTCAAGACGATTTTCACCTTACCCTTCACCGTGTTTCCACTTCTGTCGACGAAACAATTTGCAGGGAAAAAAAGTCCTGTGCCTTCCTTTCCGTAAATCATATTGTCAATCGCGCCGTTCATTAAAAACACAGAATCAACGGTGGATTGTAAGTCGACCTTCATCCTTCGTTCAGGTCCAACCGACATCCCAACATCGGAACTCGATTCATTCTTCGAAAGCGCAAACACGGCGGTCGACTGAGTATCGGGGTCAAACTGGGCATTGACTTTTTCATTCAGTCGCGCGAGATAAATACAGCAGAGAGTAGTAAGAGTAGCAACAGCAATGATTGATTTTGGTTTCATAAAGTTGCGAAATATTTGGTAGAAGAATTGATACAACAACATGCATCAAGCAAATATTGTGTGCGCTATTATGAACATCACCAGGCGCATTGTTTCTTTATATCGAGTGATGTTCATATTGAACGGATGGCGCATCTTTGTGGTATCGTGGTTTTCCGCCTAGAACTTCATAGAAGCACCGCAATATGCTTTGCGGCGCTGATTGTGCTATTCTCCTGTGGAGGACGGCCGGAAGAGTCGTCCACACAACAAATTCTGAAGCATTCAAAAGGCGGAGACTTTCGTGGAGTTAAGATCGGAGACGACAGGGCGTCGGTATCGAAAACAGAAGAAGGAGTTTCTGTTTATAGTATGCCCGACGAGCTCATTTATAGAATAGATCCAAAGAAAGATGATTCTACCTGGTATGAGATATCATACAACTTTAGTAAAGATGGACTTTACGATATCAAAATGGATATTTATCCGAAAAGCGATAGTGCGCTGAGTGCGTTAAAAAATGAGTTTGTGACATATTACATTGAGAAATATGGCGAGTGCAAATACCTCGATGGATATTGTCATTGGCGCGCCATGACTGAAAATGGCCATATCGTAAGTATTACATTAACGGATTCGCTTTCTGATAAACCAAGACCGCGTCTGAAAGTTATTTTTCACGAATCACAATGAACAACGAGGAAACTATATTCAGAGTGCAAAACCTAAGTGTTTCCTTTCGTACCAACGAAGGGCTCCGCAAAGCGCTACATGATATTTCCTTTGATATTGAGCGTGGGAAGACACTTGCGATCGTGGGTGAATCAGGAAGCGGTAAGACCGTTTCCTCACTCTGCATGATGCAATTGTTGCAAAAAGAGAAAGCAATATTCGAGAGTGGTAAATTTCAGTTCAAGGGCGCGACTTTTTTTTCGGAAGAACAAAAAGATTATGACATCTCGCCCAATGGAGAAATTCTCAAAACGCTAAGAGGTAAAGGCGTCGCAATGATCTTTCAGGAGCCTATGACATCCTTGAATCCGGTGAAAACCTGTGGCGAACAGGTCACTGAAATGTTGAGGAGACACCTTGGTATATCGCGTCAAGAATCGATCGAGCGGACACTTGCGTTATTTGGAGAAGTACGCCTACCGCGGCCCGAAGAAATGCTGGATCAATACCCGCATCAATTAAGCGGAGGCCAACGACAACGGGTGATGATAGCGATGGCGATATCATGTGATCCACAAATACTCATTGCGGATGAGCCAACTACGGCGCTTGATGTAACAGTACAAAAAGAAATTCTCGCGCTACTGAAATCACTTCAGAAAAAGCATCGAATGGCTATTTTGTTCATTACACACGATCTCGGTGTTGTTTCGGAAATAGCAGATGACATTGTTGTAATGCGACAAGGCAGGGTCGTTGAAAAGGGTCGGGCTGCAGCTGTGTTGGAAAATCCACAGCATCCATACACCAAAGGATTACTCGCCTGCAGACCGGAGCCCGGCAAGAAGTCAAATCGGTTGAAAACAGTTGCCGATTATCTGAACAATGATCACCAAATATTACCGGATGTGCCTATAGCCTCCGACAAAGCAGAATCATCCACAAAAGCTATCGATATACTTCAGGTCAACCATCTCACGAAGATTTATAATGATTCCGGAAGCATATTTCGCAAAGCTTCATCACCTGTGAAAGCAGTGAATGATGTTTCCTTTACCATCTCAAAAGGAGAAACCCTCGGTCTGGTGGGCGAAAGCGGGTGTGGTAAAACAACTTTGAGTAGAATGCTTTTGGGTTTAATTCCTTCGAGTGAAGGAGAGATTCTATATCACATTCCAGGTGAAGGTGGCAACCAAAGAAATATCGCCAGCCTATCAAAAGAAGAGTTGCGTAGGTTGCGCAAAGACATCCAAATCATCTTTCAGGATCCCTATTCAGCACTCAATCCGAAACATACTGTTGGCGATGCGATCACCGAACCTATGCACGTCTTTGGTTTGCACCACGATGATAAAACCAGAAGGCAAAAGACCATTGAACTGCTTGAAAAAGTTGGGCTCGGGGAAGAATATTTTGGGAGATATCCGCATGAGTTCAGCGGTGGTCAACGACAACGAATCGTGATCGCCAGAGCGCTTGCCTGCGAACCTTCGTTTATTATCTGTGATGAAAGTGTTTCAGCGTTGGACGTGTCCGTGCAGGCACAAGTTCTCAATTTGTTGAACGATCTTAAGAAGGACTTTGCTCTGACCTATTTATTCATTTCACACGATCTCAATGTGGTCTATTACATGAGTGACAGGATCATGGTGATGAACAAGGGCATCATTGAAGAGTTGGGTACAAGCGACGACATCTTTTTCAGACCGCAGCGCGAATACACCAAGAAACTATTGGCAGCCATACCGGGTAAAGGGCACTTCTAAAGTAATTTAACTCCGCCATTCGGCAATCACGAGCAAGATTACCTAGCGTCAAACACACGAATTTCCGACCTTATAAAAATCATTACACAGCAATTGGCAACCGTTACATTTGCCGTCCATTCATTGAATTTAAAATGATCGATAAAATCAAATTACTTGAAGATAAAATCACCGCTGCTAAATTGGGTGGTGGTGAGGCAAGAATAGCATCTCAGCACAAAAAGGGAAAGCTTACTGCGCGTGAGCGATTGCACTTTTTGCTGGATGAAAATTCATTCGAGGAATTGGGAATGATGGTGACGCATCGCTCCACTAATTTCGGACTTGAAAAAGACATTTTTCTAGGAGATGGTGTAGTGACGGGTTATGGAAAGATCAATGGAAGACTGGTGTATGTTTTTTCTCAAGATTTCACCGTAATGGGTGGATCACTCGCAGAGGCGCATGCAGAAAAAATTTGTCGCGTGATGGATCTTGCCATGAAGAATGGCGCACCTGTGATAGGACTGAATGATAGTGGCGGCGCGCGAATACAAGAAGGTGTTGTGTCGCTCGGTGCCTATGCAGATATTTTTCATCGAAATGTTCGGGCCAGCGGTGTTGTTCCACAGATCAGCGCCATCATGGGACCATGCGCAGGTGGTGCTGTTTACTCTCCCGCACTCACTGATTTTGTGATGATGGTGGAGAACACGAGTTATATGTTTGTGACCGGCCCGAACGTGGTAAAAACGGTGACGCATGAAGAGGTGACGAGTGAAGAGTTGGGTGGCGCTTCAACGCATTCAACGAAGAGTGGCGTGACGCATTTCACCGCGGAGAATGACATTGCTTGCGTGAAAATGATTCGCACGCTAGTTGGATATATACCCCAGAATTGTGAAGAAGAGGCTCCCAGAACTGCATTCACTTCAGGTGATGAAAGCAGACCACTCCTCGATAAGATCATTCCTGCAAACCCCAATCAACCGTATGACATGCATGAGGTGATCACTCAAGTAATCGACGATGGAACGTGGTTTGAAGTGCACAAAGATTTTGCAGAAAATATTATTACGGGCTTTTCGCGTATTGCGGGTAGAAGTATCGGTATCGTCGCCAATCAACCCGCTTACCTTGCGGGTGTATTGGATATTAAATCATCTACCAAAGCCGCGCGTTTTGTCCGCTTCTGTGATGCATTCAATATTCCACTTTTGGTATTTGAAGATGTTCCCGGATTCCTTCCCGGCACAGATCAGGAATGGAATGGAATCATTTCCAATGGTGCCAAATTGCTCTACGCCTTTAGCGAAGCGACAGTACCTCGCGTGACGGTGATCACCAGGAAGGCTTATGGCGGTGCATACGATGTGATGAATTCGAAACACATCGGTGCCGATATGAACTATGCCTGGCCCACAGCAGAGATCGCGGTAATGGGTGCAAAAGGAGCGGCGGAGATCATTTTCAAAAAAGAAATTACAGAGGCTGCTGATCGCGAAGCGAAGTGGAAAGAGAAAGAATCTGAGTATGCCGAACTGTTTGCGAATCCATACAGTGCAGCTGAGCGAGGATATGTAGACGAAGTAATTCTTCCTTCGATGACGCGACAAAAATTGATCAATGCTTTTGAGATGTTGGAAAACAAAGTTGATCAGATGCCAAGAAAAAAGCACAGCAATATGCCTTTGTAATGATCCTCTAAAGACAAAGAAAAATGCAATGATGAAAATCGCTTACTCCTTCATTCTGATTATCCTGGTGTTGTCATCTTCGGAAGTGGTTGGTCAGCGTCAAGGAAACAATCTTCATCGCGTGAATTTTATTGGCGTGAATGAGGCCGGTGACAGTATTTATTCTGAACTCGAAGTTGCCTTGACTGCAATAAACGTCGCAGACAGCGCTATAGCAAATCACATTGCTCAATTCATCGAAATGCGCGTTATAGAAGACATGGGGCTTGATTCAATGGGCAAGCCTCACAAGAGTATTCTTGATGCGGGCCTCGCATTTGAAGCAGCCTGCAGAGGAGAAGATGAAAGCTCTATGTGGTCATCTTGGTATTACTCCGCTTCTTCTGTTGTTCTCTTCCAGAATAAGAACATGATGACGATCGAGTTGGCGATTGAAACATACACCGGTGGTGCACATCCATCGCATTACATTTCGATACACAATTTCAACAGTCATGACGGAAGGCCAATTGCCCCTTCGGAATGGATAACGAATCTGAATGACCTTCGGCAATTTGCGGAAAAATACTTCTGGGAATCGGTAGCGCATGCATTTGAAGAGGAAACCGACAGAACAGAATTTTTCTGGGGAGAGCCTTTTACATTGCCGGCCAACATCGGTTTGTATGATGGCGGAATACTCCTGTTTTACAACGAATATGAAGCCGCGCCTTATGTGTTTGGACCCATACCGGTTGATATTCCCATGGATGCTGTATTGGGTTTTCTCAAGAAAGAATACATCGGAGAATGAACAAATGAATATATTCATTACTCTTAAAACAAGTTTTACATTTGAAACAAACTGACACAACACAATGCTAAGATCAATGACCGGTTTCGGTAAGTCCGAGGGAACCATAGGCAACAAAAAATTTACGGTTGAAGTCCGCTCACTGAACAGCAAACAACTCGATCTGAATATGCGCATTCCTGGCGCTTACAGAGAGAAAGAACTCGAGTTGAGGTCGTGGTTGAGTGAGAACATTCAAAGGGGCAAATCAGACCTTCTTGTTTATTACGAAAGCCTTGAAGCCGAAAAGCGTATGTCGTTCAACAAGCCATTGATGGAAGCATATTATCAAGACCTCAAAGAAGTAGCTGAACGCGTTGGAATGCAGGGCGGTGATTTTCTAAATGCTTTGATACGCATACCGGATGTGCTGAAGCCTGAATCACAAGAATTGGACGAAGAGGAATGGGGTGGACTGTTTTCCATTATCAAGGAAGCCTATAAAAAATTCGACGCATATAGAAAGACGGAAGGAAGTAAGATGCAAGATGAATTCCGGATGCGCGTGAAACTCATCATGGGTCATCGCGAAGAATTAAATGAGCCTATCAAAACGCGCAATGAAAAGGTCCGTGAGAAACTTAAAACCAGCCTTGAAGAACTTATTCCCTTAGATAAAATTGATCCCAACCGATTTGAGCAGGAGTTGATTTATTATTTGGAAAGGCTTGATATCAGTGAAGAATACCAGCGTCTGGAAACAAACTGTGAACACTTCATCGAAGAACTGCAGGGCGAGTCTCAAGGCAAAAAACTTGGGTTTATTTCTCAGGAAATTGGGCGAGAGATCAACACGATTGGCAGCAAGGCGAATGATGCTGATATGCAAAGGTTGGTCGTTCAAATGAAAGATGAGCTGGAAAAAATCAAGGAACAGATAAGCAACGTATTATAGCACTCCATTTCCTTCATTACTTTATTTACCACAACTCCTACAATGAAAAAATCACTTATTTTGTTTTTCACGTTGCTATTGTTTGTGGCTTCGTTCATGAACAGCTGCCGCAAAGAAGAGCCCCGAAATATGGGCTCCGGAAATGTTATTCAAGACTCCCCGTCACATTGCTTCAATCACATTATGGATGAAGATGAAACGGGATTCGATTGCGGTGGCTCTTGTCCTGCGTGCAATACTTTCGATGCGCCGTGCACCACAACCAACAATGTATTTGTTGCGAATGCAACCACTTTGAATCTGACAACCACGTGCTTTTTAAATTCCAACAATGAATATGTCATCAAAGGTGTTTTGGGTGCGAACTATGTAGAGATAACATTTCCGAACAGCGTCGTTTGGAGTGGCATATTCGATATTGCGACCGGCACGGCTTTCTTCAATGAGGTCGGAGTGAATTATTACACCAACGGTTGGAATCATTACGGTATTGGGAGCGGTTCGGTATATGTGAACACCATTGGCAATCAAGTCAATGTAGAACTTTGTAACATTACCGTTTCGGGTACCGAAGGATTCGGCAATGTTTCTTATACACTCACTGGAAAATTATCTTGCAATTAAGCTCGCCATTTATGAGACACAAAATCATCATCACACTGATTTACGCCATTTGCGCCGTCAGTGCATTTGCCCAATCCGCAGAAATTGTAAAAATTGAAAAGCTTAAAGACAAAGCTTCAGGTATCAATTTCGTGAAGGTCACAATTCCTATTTGG